>CALCNF010000220.1 GCA_937897815.1 uncultured Pseudomonadota bacterium
GTGTTACGGGGCAGAGAGAAGAGCTGGTTGTAGGACGCACCATCGCCGTCGATCTTGTCGTCGTCATGGTTACCGAGCGACGGCATGAGCGGCGTATGGCCGATCCCGTCCCCGCTCGCCTCCAGGAACTGGGCCCACTGCTTGTCATCGTCGCCGTCCTTCACCAGGTCACCCGTGTTGAGGATGAAGGAGGGTCCATGAGACAGCGCCTCGTTGAGGATCGGGTTCCAGTGGGTCGAGGGAGCCGAGCCGGTGTCCCCGCGGTTGTCACCCAGGGCGACGAAGCGAAAGACGGAGCACCCATCCTCGGGTCCCGTGCGGAAGGTGTAGTCCTTACTCCAGGCACCAGGTCCGCCGACCCGGTAGTGGTAGAGGGTGTCGGGCTCGAGGCCGTCGATGGAGACGCTGTGGATCACGCCGAGGGCGCCGTTGGCCTGAAAGTTCGCTCCGGTCTTCTCCTGACCATAGGAGGTGTCCGGGCCGTACTGAACGATCGAGGCGTCGCCCAGGCTCTGGGTGGTCCAGGTTACGGCCATGGTGTGCGCCGTGTCCTCCTTGTCCCAGGACACGCGGACGTGGTCGGGAGCGGCGAAGGCTCCTCCGCTCCACGCGGCCACCACCATCAGGCTCACGCACACGAAACTAAGCGCCCTCATTCCACCCTCCTGTTCGGATCCCCGACGATCCGCCTCTCCAAGGACTATCAGAGGCCGAGCTTGTCGGCGAGGGCTTTGGCGCCCGCGAGCTTCGGGTCCCCGGCGAGCGCCACCTGCACGAGGAGGCGCGCCCGCGACCGATCACCGAGGCGCGCGAGCTCCTGGGCGGCCCGGAGCTGAAGCGCTCCGTTGAACGGCGCGACGTGAAGCCCCCGCTCTGCCCAACGCCAGACCTCATCGGCGGAAGCCCCCTGGGACTGAGCGGACTCCAAGAGCGTCATGACCAGCGTGGGGTCGCCCTGCTCGACCTGGAGGAGCCGCTTTCGCCAGCGGTGGGCCCCCGGAGCGTCATCGGCGCGAATAAGGACCGCGATCAAGGCTCGGTAGAGCGCCATCTGCTCCGGATCCATCTCAATGGCTCGCTTCAAATGGGAGACGGCACCGGGTAGGTCGGCCTGGCGCGCGGCGATCTTACCCAGCATTCCGCGGGCCTGCGGTCCGTCTTGCCCGCCCTCAATGAGGCGCTCAAGGTCCGCTCGAGCGCCCACCAGCTCGCCAAGCGCGTAGCGGGCCGACGCCCTGACGAGGCGCGCCTTCGCGTGGTTCTCGTTCGCCTCAAGGGCGAGCTGAGCGAGCTTCAAGGAGGCCTCGACCTCTCCAACTCCCAGCTGGGCCTCCGCCACCTCCGCGATGGCCTCGGCGCTCTCCGGTGCTCGCGCCATGGCGGCGCGGCGATCCTTGAGGTCCTGGGCGGCGAGCTGCGGCGTAAGCATAAAGGCCTTTCCATCGCCCAGCACCCGTCCTCGAAGCCAGGTCTCGAGCGCGGCATCGAAGGCCGCCAGGTCGTCGACCTTCAGGACCTCCTTGAACACCTGCTCGGTCGTCCGCCGCTCGCCCCAGGCCCGGAGCATCTCAGGCAGAGCGTCGTGCCCATGCTCGCGCTTGATGTACATGGCCACGAGATAGGCGTGGTAGTAGGCGACCAGGACGTCCTTCATCGACCGGGCACGGGTGAACGCCAGGTTGAAGTCTGCGACCCCTCGCAGGCGGTCGTGGATGAGGTAGGCGCGGAAGGTCTGCTCCATCTCGCGAACCCAGCCAGGCCGACCCTCAGTGGCCTCAAGGATAGCGAGGCCCTCCGTGAACCACCGGGGCACGCGGCTCTTGGAGAGCTGAATGTGGAAGACGTGGCTGAGCTCATGCCACAGGACCTCCGCCCAGTTGAAGTTCCCAGCCGAGGGAGATCGGGCCGTGATCACGTGACCAAAGCAGATGCCGTGAGCGCCGAGGCGCGGGAGGCCCGTAGAGCGCACGCTGAACATCTCGCGCTCGGGGAAGATCTCGATGTGGAGCGGAGGGTCCGCCTCGGTCCCGTAGGTCTTGGCGAGATGGGCGTAGGCCTCCTTGAGCAGAGGCGGAACGACCCGCTCGAGCACGGGCCGCTCGCGCCGGTGGACGCGGACGCGCATCGGGCCAGCCGTGATCCACTCAAACTCCTTACCGACCTTGTCGTAGAAGTGCTCGAGGAGGTTGTAGGTTCGCACCTCGTAAGGGTCGCCCTCGTGGGCGCGCTCGAGGTGCCGTTTGGCGCCAGCGTCATCGCCGAGGCGACTGCGGCCAATCCCCAGGCTGGTGTGGGCCTTCCAGTGTCGTGGGTCGAGGGCGAGAGCGCGCTCGTCGAGGGCGGCGGCCTCCGCGTACCGATGCATGCGGCTCAGGTGCTCGCTGACCGTCGTGTAGAAGGCCGCCGCCCGCGGGTGGACGGCCAGTACGCGTCGCTCGATCTCGCGAAACCTCTTCATGTCGTCGAGGAGCGCGTGGGCTGTCGCCAGCAGCGCCAGGGCCCGAAGATCTTGGGGTGCCACCTTGAGGCTGGTCTCGGACAGGCGCGCGATGGCCGCTGTCGGGCGCTCGTTCTCCAGGTCGATTCGAGCGAGGAGGTTGTGAGCGGGAACGCACTCGGGCGCGCCCTCGATCACCTTCTTCAGGCGGTCGGTGGCGCGGGCGTAGTCCCGGTCGCTCTCCACGTCCACCACGGCGAGCTCCACGAGGATCTCTGGATGGTCGGGGTCGGCCTTGAGCGCCTCCTCGAGGAGCTGAGAGGCGTCCCGGTGGTTGTATCGAGCGCGAAACAGTCGCGCCCACTCCAGCCGCGCCCGCGGCGACACCCCCGGAGCCTCGAGGGCCTCCCGAAAGATGTCGTTGGCGTCGGCGGGATAGTCATTCGCCGCGAGGGACATGGCGAGCCATAGCTTGGCGTCTCCGCCCTCGAGCCCTTCGGACTCGTACTGGTCGGCGAGCGCGTCGAGGACCACGCTCGCGTCCTCCCGGCGCCCGCGCGCGTCCAGGGCCGCCCCGAGCACGACCCGCAGCTCTGGAGAGACGCCGTCGCTTCCGCGAAGGCGCCCGCTGAGACGGTCGATGACCGCCTGGTAGCGAGCGCGCTGGAGATCGAGACGACCATAAAGGAGGTCGCGGGCCTCGGTCGGTGGGCCCTCGCTCGCCGAGAGGAGCGAAGCGGCCTCGTCGAGGCGCCATCCTGTCAGGGCGTCTTCGACCTGCTCAAGGGACGGTGGCTGTGAGGCCTGCGGAGCGGGGGCCTTACCGTAGGCGGGGCTCGTGACCAGGCTGACGAGCAGCCCGAGCGCGAATCTCAGAGACCGCCGACGATCATCCACTGGCCACCTTCGCGCGCGAACGTAAGGCGATTGAAGTCGTTGCGCTGAGCCCAGCCCTCATTGCCGCCCTCTACGAACTTGAACTTATAAAAGTACTCGTAGTCGGCCACGGCCATGTCCCCATCCACCTTGATGTTGCGAAGGAGCACCTGGTACTGGACCGACAGGACGTTGTCACGGAGCAGCTTCAGGACCTTGTCGTGGAGCACCTGAAAGCCGTAATCGTCCCGATCCGAGTCCGTGGTTCCGGAGTTCTCATAGTAGCGCGGGCTCACCATGGAGATGACGCCATCCACGTCCCGGGCCTCCATGGCCGTTCGGTACTGCTGAACCCGGTCGAAGACCGCTCGGGTCTCTTCCGTCTCAGGGATGGTCGTATTGGGAAGGGTCCCAGAGGCGCAGGCGCTCACGGCGAGCGCGAAGCTCAGGGCGAGGATGCGGACTGTGCGGGTAAGCGTCATAGAGACGGAGCCTCGTTCACGGTGGACGGATGAGGGGTAGCGCGAGGGCCAACCTTTGTCAAAGCGTTGGAACAACCGATGAGGACCGCTTCATTCCCCGAATCGGGTGTTCTCAGGTCCCCGACCTCCATCGAGTCTTCCCCACAGGTGTGATATTCATGGCGCCCATGCGGATCCACCTCCTCATCATGAGCCTTCTGCTCGTCGGGTGCATCGACACGGCCCCCATGACGGTCGAAGAGATGAACGCCCAGCTCGGCGGCGGCCCGACTGACGGGCCCATATGCAGCTCCGAGGAGCTCGACGTCCTGCCACCCGAGACCCTTCGAATGCACGTGATCGACGTAGGTCAGGGAGACGCGATCTGGATTCAGACCCCCTGGGAGGTCGACCAGGAGAGCGAGAGCCACAACGTGCTGATCGACGCGGGCAGCGCGGGTGATCACTCCAATGGCTCACCAGGAGGCGACATCGTCGTCGACTACATGCTGCGTCGAGGCATGGAGTTCGGCGCCCCCCTCCACGCCGTCGTGATCACCCACGCCCACGAGGATCACTTTGGAGGACTGCCGGTCGTGGCCTCAGCCTTCGAGATCCTCCGCTACTCGGATCCAGGAGGCCTCATCGGGGCCTCAAGCTTCCTTTCGGCCCGCCAGGCCGCCATCTCCGAGGTCCTCAGCGGCGGCGGCTCCGTGGACTCTCCCGCGGCCGACACGCTGGCCGCCTCGCTCTTCTCAAGCGTGGATCTCTTCGGTCCACGCGTCAGCGCCCAGCTCCTGTGGGCGCGCGAGCAATCACTGAGCGGAAACGTGGACAACCTGTCGGGGACCGACGTGAACAACACCTCGGTGGTCTTCGCGTTGCAGTGGCCACCCAAGGGCTACGCCAACAGCCGGCAGATCCTTCTGATGGGTGACCTCGAGAGCGCCGGCGAGGAGCTCCTGCTCCTGGAGGCCGCGAGCGCCAGCCACACCCTGGGAAGCCACATCCTCAAGGTGGGACACCACGGCTCCAGCACCTCGAGCAGCGACAGCTTCCTGGCCCAGGTCCTCCCTGACGAAGACGCGAATCGATGGGCTGTGATCTCCAGCGGTCGCCAGACCTTTGGAAGCGACGTGACCCTGCCCACCCCCCAGACGATCGACCGCCTGACCGACCGACTCGCCGACTACCACCTCCTCTCGACCGCGAACCGGGACGACGAGAAGGCCGCCGGCGAGGAGCACGATGATGACCACGTTGTCTTCACGATTACGGCTGAGGGAACGGTGACGGGCTGCTACGCGCCCTGATTCCCAAACAGGCTCTCAACCGGCTCTTCCAGCGGCCATGATTCGGCAAAACCCATGCCGTTTTCATCATTAATATCATTGGGTTGTTGAAAAAGATCGTGTTAATTCTTGATATTGTTGAGTGACTTACTCCACAATCAGCCCATTCCCATCTGGACGGAGTGGGTTGATGTACAAGTACAACGATATCGATAAGCGGATCGTTCACGCTCGGGTAGACGAGTTTCGTGGGCAGGTCCGACGTCGCCTCGCCGGTGAGCTGGCCGAGGAGGACTTCCTCCCCCTGCGCCTCCAGAACGGCCTCTACAACCAGCGTCACGGCTACATGCTCCGCGTGGGAGTGCCCTACGGCCTCCTCTCAAGCGACCAGATGAGGACCTTCGCCCTGATCGCCGAGCGCTATGACCGAGGCTTTGGTCACTTCACGACCCGCCAGAACATCCAGTTCAACTACATGGAGCTCGAGGAGGTCCCCGACATTCTCGGCCACCTGGCCGAAGTGGAGATGCACGCGATTCAGACCAGCGGCAACTGCGTGCGCAACGTCACCTGTGATCCCCACGCGGGCGTCGCGCCGGACGAGCTGGCCGATCCCCGGCCGCTCGCCGAGATGCTCCGTCAGTACAAAGAGCTTCACCCCGAGTTCGCCTTCCTGCCGCGTAAGTTCAAGATCGCCATCAGCGGCGCCCCAGAAGACCGCGCGGCCACCTTCTTCCACGACATCGGCATTCAAGCCGTCGAGGTCAACGGCGAGCTAGGCTGGCGAATCCTGGTCGGCGGCGGCATCGGCCGCACACCGCGGATCGCCGCGGAGATTCGAGACTTCCTGCCCACCGTGGATGTCGTGAGCTACGTAGAGGCGATCCTGCGCGTCTACAATCTCCACGGACGACGGGACAACAAGTACAAGGCGCGCATCAAGATCCTCGTCGGAGCCCTCGGGATCGACGCCTTCCGTGACCAGGTCGACGCTGAATGGGAGCACCTCAAGCACCAGAAGCTCGATATGGACCGCTACGAGCAGATCGTGCGTATGTTCACGGACGACGTGGAGCACCCTGCTGAGGCCGCGGCCGATCCCGAGCCATCGACACGACGGGATGCGGATCCCGAGTTCGCTCGGTGGCTGCGCACGAACGTCAAGGATCACAAGCACCCTGGCCATCACATCGTCTACATCTCGCTCAAGGCGCCTGGGCAGCCTCCTGGAGACGCGACGACGGAGCAGCTCCTGGTCATCGCGAGTCTCATGGACCGCTACAGCCAGGGGCGCGCCACGGCGACCTACAACCAGAACCTGACCCTGCCCCATGTGCGGACCCGGGATCTGGAGACGCTCTACGACGCCCTGGTGGCTCAGAACCTGGCGACCGCGAACATCAACACCATCGCGGACTCCATCTGCTGCCCGGGTCTCGACTTCTGCAACCTGGCGAGCGCCCACTCGATCCCCGTCGCCCAGAAGATCAACGAGCGCTTCAACGATCCGGCGGAGCTCGAGGACATCGGCAAGCTCCACCTGAACATGTCCGGATGCGTGAACGCCTGCGGTCACCATCACACGGGCCACATCGGGATCCTGGGCGTCGACAAGGCCGGCGTCGGTCACTACCAGATCGCCATCGGTGGCAATCCGGGCGCCGGTGAGGAGAGCCCAGCGGCCGTCGGCGCCATCATCGGCCCAGCCGTCACAGCCGATGAGGTCGTCGGCGTCCTCGACAACCTGATCGATCGCTACAAGGCCGAGCGAGATCAGGACGAGACCTTCCTCGAGACCGTGCGACGCGTCGGCGTCGACACCTTCCGGGAGAATCAAAATGGGTAACCGCATGATCTTCGATCAGGTCGTAGTGCCTCGCCGCTACACCATTTTAGATGACGGCCCACACGAATCCGTCCTCACGTCCGAGACCGCAATCCCCCTCGCGGACTTCTACGAACTTCTCGGACGTGAGGACGCGCCTTCCACCATCGGCGTGATCCTCGAGCCTGGCGACGACGTGACGGGGCTTGAGTCCCACCTGGACCGCGCCTCGTTCGTGGCCCTTCACTTCCCGAAGTTCACGGACGGTCGCGGCTACAGCCACGCTCGACTCCTGCGGACCCGATATGGGTTCGAGGGCGCGATCCTCGCCTACGGTGACGTCTTGCGAGACCAGCTCCTGCTCATGCACCGCTCGGGCGTGAACGCCTTCTACATGCGTGAGGGACAGGACGAGGTCGCGGCGCTCGAGGCCTTCAACCGCTTCGAGGAGCAATACCAGTTCGGGCTCTATCCGACCTGATTCGGCTCAGTAGCCGGGCACCATTCGGAGGCGATCACCGCGGACGAGCTCTCGAATGGCTCGGCTGACGATGCCCAGGCTCGTCTCCTCAAAGGACTCGACGACCATGACCTCACCGTAGGTCTCCCACGGGAACTTGGTCACAGGGATATCGTCGGCGTTCCCGTCGAGCTCCCACAGACCATCGCCGCGGCGCTCGATGACGAAGCGGTTACCTCGAACGATGCCGTCGTTGCGACCCTTGTCGATGTAGACGTACTGCCACTGGCCGGCGAACGTGGTCGGAGACTGGTAGTCCACGATCTGCGCGATGACCTCAGCCTCGTTCTCTACCGGGCCCACCACCCAAGCGTGGGGGAAGATGCTCGTGATCAGGTCGCCTCGATGAATCTCTTCATAGGACTTGAGGATGAGCGCCTTGACGAACTGAGCGTCGGCCGAGAGCACCTTGGCGATGCCCAGGTGACGGATCTTATGCCCGATGACCAGGTCACCATCCTTGGGATGCTGGAGCTGGCCCTCGTAGCGGTAGATGGTGAAGCGCTGGCCCTTGCGGACCTCCGTGTCGACGCCGAACTGAATATAGATCTCGTCGTACTCGCCCAGAGTCACGTGGCTCTCACGGGCGTGGACGATCTCACCCGACCGTCGAAACGGTCGATCGGGCAGGTAGCCCACATAACGAGACAGGATCTCCAGATTGGGCTTCTCGGTCGTGTAGCGCGAGTCGCTCCAGATCAGGGTCGTGTTGCCCGGCGGCTGGGGGCGACGGATCTGAATCAGATCGCCCGGGAAGAGCCAGTGGGGGTTCGTGATCTGGGGGTTGTAGGACCACAGGCTGGGCCAGAACCAAGGCTCGCCAAAGAAGACCTCACAGAGATCCCAAAGGGTGTCATCGGGCTGAACGATGTAGAGACCGCGGCGACCGATGGTCGGCGTCTTGGTCACGATGGACGGCGTGTCCAGATCGTAGGCCTTCGCCTGGTCCATGGAGGTCCAGGTCACGATGACCAGGGTCGAGGCGATGAGGGCCGAGCGGAACCAGCGCCCCATCAGCCGCCTCCCTTGCCCGCCAGTGCGAGTCGCCGTGCGCGCGCGACCTTCGCGACAGGGGCCGTCGAGAAGAGGGTCTCGACCTCGCTCAGCATCTTCTGAGCGTAGGCGGAGTCTCCGAGCTTCGCGTAGCAGAGCGCGCTCTTGAGCATGGAGTCAGGCAGCTTGTTCCCCTCCGGATAGCGAAGGATCACGTCCTGGAACCACATGAGCGCCTGACGGTAGTTGGTGTCCGTGTAGGCGATCTCGGCCATCCAGTAGAGGGCGTTGTCGGCCAGGTCATGGGTACCGTGCTTCTCGAGCAGCCGTGAGAAGGTGTCCATGGCCTCAAGCTTCTTGCCGCTGTTGAGCTTGGTCATCGCGGTCTTGTAGAGCTTCTGGACCGTCTTCTCCTTCTTCCCCTTGAACTTCTTCTGCGTGACCATCTTCTGGGCCCCTGGAGCCCGAACGGCCTGCGGGAAGACCTTCGAGGGTGGTGCGGGCTTCGCGCTGGCGACCGCCGCGGGCGCCACTGGGACGACCGGGGCCGGAGCGACGATGGCCGGAGCCGGGATGGGCGCTGGCGCAGGAGCCGCGATCTGGGGCGCAGGAGCGGCGGCCGGAGCAGGTACATGAACAGGGGGTGCGGCCGCCATGGGACGCACGTTTACGGGGGGCTCGTCGCGCTGGGCGCTGTCCACGCGGATGGTGGAGTGCCGATCGCCCGGGAGCGGACCGCCGTCCTGAATCGAGAACTGCTTCAGGCGCGGATCAGGGCGTCGAGAGGGAGCGCCCGCGAGCGCCTGGCCTGTGCCCATGTCGTAGAGGCCCGGGGTCGGCCCACCGTGGGAGCCGTGGGAGCCGTAGCGTCGAGTGTCCGGGACCTGAGTGCCGCGAGCGACCTTGGTGGCCGGCGACTCATGGGGGTCCTCGTACATCCGGTAGATGTCGTCCGCGCTCGGGTTCGTGTCGATCGGCGGGCTGTTCACGCCCGCGCGGTAGACCATGCGGCCATCAAATCCGATGAGGTTTCCGTGATCGTCAATTCGCTCGTACTCCAGGGGATCGGGTCCCCCGCTGTGGTGGACAGGTGGAGCCTGTCGTCCGCGACGACCCAGACGAATCGGCGGCTCATTGGAGTTGGCGAAGGGGTCGGTCCGCAGGGGATCGAGCTGGACGATGGGCAGGCCCGAGACCGAGGAGCTCGGGCGCTGCTGCTGGTAGGTGGGGGGATAGGACGGGTGCCGTCCATAGGCGTGATGGGGCACGGCCATCTGGGGACTAGCAGACGGGGTCTGCTGCCGCGCATGCAGGCTCGCCATCTCCCGTCGGAGCATCTCCAGCTCTCGCTCCATGGCCTCCGGCGCAGGGCTGCACCCGACCACGGTCAGGCTCACTCCGAGCGCGACCAGCGCGCGGACCAGCCAGCGGTTCGTTGAGAAGCTTGGGAGTTGGCGGTTCATGACCCTCCGAGGAAATCACCTGAGGCGATGCTAGGAGCGCCCTAGGGGCCGGTCAAAAAAGCCGCCTCCAAATCGCCCAAAGAGTCGAGATCGGGTGTCCAGGGAGCCGGGAGAGCCACGCGATAGGCCTATCCGAGGGGGCTGGGGGGAGCGCGCCGAGGAGCTCCTCGCGCGCGTACCAACCATCTAGGAACCTGTTGTTGTCGCCTTTCACCAGCGCCCGTCCGGGCTCCAGGGCGACGACCCGGTGCAAGACGAGCCTCTCCTTGTCTGTGATCAGGACGCGCGCGCCCACTCGCCACGCAGAATCGTTGAGCGGCTGAACGCGAACCTCCGCGCCACCTCGGCCCATGACGGGCCACATGCTCGTCCCCACGAGCGTAAAGATGAGCTCCTGGCCACGCTCGAGATGCTCTTTGGCCATCTCGGGAGGGATCCCCGGCCCCATGGAGCTCACCGCCCCGCGAGCGCCGAAGAGGGCAGGATCACAAAGGGGTTCGATCGACGGGCGGTCTCGGGCACGGGCCCCAGGCCCTCCAGGCGGGCTCGGGCCTGCGCGCGCATGGTCGTCTGCTCACACAGGGTGTCCGAGCCGTGAAGCGCGTCTCGGGTCTCCGTGTATGCGTCGCCGGGACAGTAGGAGCAGCCCTCCTTCAAGTCACAGCCAGAGCAGGTGTCGCGGTCCGCGTTGCGATACGACCGCACCTCTTTGAGGACCTCGGAGCCCTTCCACAGGTCCGCCAGGCGGTCGCCTCGCGTGAGGTCGCCGAAGTAGCGCGGCCAGGAGATACAAGGCGAGACCTTACCCTCGGGGTTGATATAGATGCCCGTATGACCCGCTCCGCAAATCGTGTACTCCGACCACGCGGAGTTCTCGACCGGCGAACAGAAGCTCTCTCCCTCCTCGGCCTGAAGGTAGCGCTCAATAGAGAGCAGCTCCGCCTCGGTGATGGAGCGATCCACGGGAAAGGTGTCTCCGCTCAGCGCCGGCTTCAAGGTGACGTTCACCTGCGGAATCGCCCCAAGCGATCGAAGGTCTGCAATCGAGTCGGGAACGTCCGAGACGTTGCTCTTCATCACAGACATATTGGCGCCGGTGCGCACGCCCGCGGCCACCAGGCCGGCTATGGCCGCGCGTGTCCGCGTGTGGCTCCCCTCGCGCCGCGTGATCCCATCGTGAATCTCAGGTCGATGGGAGTAATAGCTCAGGTCGACGCCGAGCAACGAGAGCTCACCCAGGGCGGCGATGGTCTCCTCATCCAGGGTTCCCCCGTGGGTCTTCACTTGTACGGCGAGGCCCAGGTCGCGCGCATAGCGAATCAACTCCAGGGCGTCCGGACGTAAAAAGAGCTCACCGCCCGATAGAAGAATCCTGAAGACGTCCATCTCGGCCAGCTGGTCGAGCACATCCTTCCAAAAGGCTGTGTCCTGGTTTCTCGTGCCCTTGTGATCCAGATAGCAGTGCTCACAATCCAGATCGCACTGGTAGAGAAGATCGAGATGGGCGCTGAAGAGCTTTTGGCTCTTTTGATAGGCCATTCGGAGCTGCATCATGAAGCCGCCAGCGGGCTCGACCTCGGTCATGAGCTCACCGCCTCAAAGCAGGCCGAGAGATCATGGTCTAGATTGGAGGCGAGACTCTTCCAGGTGACCCGATCGAGAAATCCCTGAGCGATCTCCAGGGCTCGCTCTACAAGCGGGCCCTCTCCATAGGGCAAAAACGAGCACTGCAAGAGCGTCCTGAAGGCCTCGGCTTTCGGCAGCTCCTCAAGCTTGAGCTCTACCGCACCAGGTTGGAGCGCGTAGAAGGACTCAATCGGATGAGGTTCGCCCCAGCCCCTGAACAGGTTCTTGCTCATGAAGGGGGTTCCGCACGCGATGAGCTCATCTCCCTCCAGCCACACGAGCACTTTGTCGTCGCCGAGGAGCTCCCAATCCGCCAATCGGCGGTTCATGGTCGACTTGCCTGCCCCGCTTTGACCGAGGAAGACGCGCGCTCGGCCGTCTTCGGGATGGACCAAACCACAGCCGTGGAGCAGCAGGGCGTTCGCACAGGGAGCCACGGCAGAGAGGAGTCCGCTGGTCGCTTCGCGAAGAGAGATACGCCAACCAAAGGCTCCCTCCTCACGTGGATGAGGACCCATGGCCATCGTCGCGCGAGACGAGCTGGAGCTCAGAGACTCGAAGATCTCGGTCTCCCAGAAGGCTCGAGGGCTACGATAGCTTTGAGTCTCCCGATCAAAATCCAACCACATCGGATTGGTCGTCCAAGGGGGGTCGAGACGAGGTGAGAAGCTCACGTCCAACCGGAACCTCTCGGGAACACTGGCGCCCGCACGAAACAACCACCTGGGCTGCTCTTCAGGCCCCTGTTTTCCACGACTGACCGCGTCCAGACCCGCGAGCTGGTGGCCCTCCATCCCCTCAAACGAGATGGTGATCGGGCCAAAGGTCAAGTCGCGCCGAAACGCATCGGTTCGCCGCAACCCGTCACGCATCACGGTCGCCTAGAAGCACTCATCCGGGTCCGAACCGGCGCACTCATCTTCGTTGTCGTTCGTGCAGGTGGCCGCAAGAACAGGCTCGAACGCCAGACCACTCCGAATCGACGGAGTCGCATAGGGACGGCGCGATTTCTCTGCCTGAGCCGGACTGAGCGTGGGCTCGTGGTCCGTCTGCGTTCCATACTGAAGTGTCATGAAGTTCTCCCTAATAGCTCCGCGAGTGGGATGATTGTGTTCGTTTCACGTGACTTCGTCTAGCGAAGGATCAGGATCTCCGAGGAGCGAGTCCCCATCAGAACGTCGATGAGCCCGTCCGCGGTCAGGTCTACACCACCGTCAACACCATTCTCCAGCTCAAGCGAGTCGGGGTGCGTAAGCGTTGCGGTCCGAACGGGGAACAAGCCCAGAGACTCCTGGCCACCTGACGTGGCGTGATTGATGCGCACCTCAATGGTCTCATCGCGCGTCACGAACGCGAGGTCAGCCGTCTGCTGTCCCTCATACACCCAGCCGTCCCAGTTACCGATCGGCCGGACACCGCCCCTGGCGGCCTGCGGGTTGCTGTAGAGCACCGCGCCATTCGGTCCGGCGTATCCGAGCCCCGTCGCATCATCACCAGCGTCAGGCCTCACCACCGTGCCTCCCGCTCCTGCGAGGACGGCGCCATCAAAGACGTGAATTGAGCGACCATTCGCGCTTGGCTTCTCCGGCTTCACATCATCGATCTGGTTGCCGGAGTGGGACGTCAGGACATCCGGCACGCCATCGCCGGTCAGGTCCTCACCACCGTGCAGGGTCAGGCCGTACTGGGTCATGGAGTTGAGTCCGGGGGCCAGGTTCTGGCGAAGCTGAACGACCAGGGCGTCTTCACCCGTGGGGTTGGTCGTATTCCGCGTGATGTTCACCGTCTGATTGTAGGTGGTGATCTCGCGACCCGGAATCACGAAGATGGAAGCGTCTGGACCGTCATCCGTGTTGACGAGGATGTCATCCATTCCATCCGGACCTCCGTTGGGTGTCGGGAGCACATCACCGGCCGGCGCGCAGCGCGCTCCGAAGTCATCTCCCTGACCGAAGTCGACGCCGTTGCTGACCGCCTGAATGTTGAGCAGCGAGTGGGCATCCATATCGGTCGCGTTGGTCATATCGATGGTCAGGTTGGTCGCCGAGGTCCAGGTCTCATTGCCCGCGATCACGCTCACCCGACTCAGACCATGCTGCGCCACGACGATGTCGTCGAGCGGGTTTCCGGTCACGCTGTGGGAATCACCATTGAAATTACCCGCGCTGGAGATGCCATAGAACGTCGAGGGGGAGTCGACATTCACGATCAGAACGTTCGGGCTGCTGAGATCCGGCCCAGCGTCCTGAACGCCCAGGTAGATCGCCACCAGTCCGCTTGAGTTTCGCTCCGCCGTGACACCGAAGTCAGCGAGGCCGTCGCCATTGACGTCGCCCATGGGCTCAACCCAGGAGGCGATATCATCGGAGTTCTCGGCCGTCTCACCCGTGATCAGACTCTCGTCTGTGACGCACTCATGGCTGGCGCCAAGCAGACCGCTGACCGTGTACTGAGCTCCGAGGTTTCCGCCCATGAAGAGACAGAAGCCCTGGTCCTTGAACCCACTGACAAAGTCGTTCACTCCATCGCCATCGACGTCACCCACGACCACCACATTCGCGGAGATACGCTCGGGCTTGTCTGTGCCAGCAGCGGCATCATAGTCCGGAGTAAAGGTGATCCGGTCCATCCCGAAGACGATGTCCTCGGTGTGAGCGGCAGAGCCACTGTTCCAGGCTGACCAGTTGCCCGCGTCATCGTAAGCGCGGACCGCAAAGTAGTATCGGTCCGTGGTCCCGGCGTCGTCGGCCTTCAGGGTCGCGAAGGTGCAGAGCTGGCCATCGGTCAGGAGCTCCGGGTCTCGGGGATCGGGTCCGCTCACGTTGAGCGCCTCCTCCTCACCAGCCGTGGCCGGGTTGGGGAGCGCCGCTGTGTGGACGAGCGCTGAGACGTCACAGGCTGTGTCCCAGGAGTTCTCATCGATGGGATCACGGCTGTAACGAATACCGTAGCCAGCGGCCGTTCCTGCCACTCCGTCATCACCCACGGCGTCAAACCGCAGGGTCACGTTCGGGAGCCTCGGGTTCACGTCCGAGCCCGTCAACACGCCGCCCGCCACGTTCGTGAGGAGCACGGCGTCGGGAGCGATGGTGTCGATCGTCACATCAAAGGTCGCCGTATCGGCGTTACCAGCCGCGTCCGTCGCGGTCGCGACGACCGTGCTCGCGCCCTCTGGGTA
>CALCNF010000221.1 GCA_937897815.1 uncultured Pseudomonadota bacterium
ACAGGCCCCCGTTGACGCACTCACCGCACTGAGGGCCCGTGTGCTCCTCGTTCACGCACTCGTCGCATTGGTCCCCCTGAAATGTGGGATCGGCGCACTCATCGCAGTCCACACCCGTAAACTTGGGCAGGCAGGACACGCAGTCCGGGAGGGCCTTATTGGGGTGGGAGCAGGTGTCGCACGCCCCCTCCGGCGCGAAGCCCTTCTGGCAGGTCACGCAGGTGGGAAGCGAGGCGCCAGGCGTGTCGCAAGACGCGCACTCGGCACCGTCGAGGGGCACACCGATGCGGAGGTTGTCGAGGGTCACTCCTTCGGCCGAGTTGAGTGTGCTGTCGCCCGAAGAGAAGACCAGCAGAAGACGAACAGGCTCATCGCCGAACTCCATCTGCTTGGGCAGCGGCTCCGCGCCATCCGGGATCCACTCAGGCTGCTCCCACCAGGGTGGAGACCAACTCTCGTCGATCCAGGGGTAGATCTCGTCCTCCGAGACGTACTCGTAGGAGAAGATGCGCCCCACCGTGCTCTCGCCCTGGCTGATCTGACCCGCTGAGATGGCGGCGTTGTATTGCAGCTTGCTCCACTGTCCATGCCGAAGGGCGTTAATACCCGACCAATCGATGTTCGCCGGGAGCCAGACCGAATGGTCGTCCGTCTCCTCCAAGCAGTCGTAGGCGGCGGCGGCGCCCGCGCCCTCAAGCAGTCCCTGCGTCTGGTAGAGCGTGTGACAGACCGCGCTCTTGAGACAGCCCTCCTCGTCTTGATCGTCTTCGCAGCGGGTGAGGATCCCGTAGAAGAGATCGTAGCCGGAGAAGCCATATCCGTCCGTCGACCAACTTGCTGACCAGGGGTCTCCGAGGTCCAGGGCCACCTCCATCTCCAACCAGCCGTCTGCAGGGACCTGCAGGGGCGGCGAGAGGACCGCCGCGATCGTCGCAGCGCCGTAGTAGGTCGCCGAAGGGTTGCTGTACCGTAGCTTCCCGTTGGAGGTCACATGCCAGCTGACCGAGTCCGATGGGTCCGTGTCGTAGACCGTCCAGTCTTCGAACCCCTGCCCCTCGAAGTCCTCCGCCAGGACCGAGAACGGACTGCAGCCGCTCAGCTCCACGCAGTCATCGCCCGCGCTCACGGTGCCTGGATCGCAGACGCACTCGAAGCTCCCGGGCTTGTTCTGGCAGGTCGAGCCCTGGGGGCACTCAGCGCCAAGGGCGCACTCATCGACGTCCTCGTCACAGTGCTCTCCGAGCCACCCGTTGAGGCAGCTGCAGCTGTAGCCGGGCGCCTCGTCTGTGCAGCCGCCGCCGTTCTGGCACGGCTCATCGAGACACTCATCGATGTTCTCCGAGCAGAGCTCGCCGGTCCATCCGGTCCCGCAGATGCACACGAACTGCTCGCCCTGGCTCTGGCAGGTCGCCCCGTTCTCGCACGGCGAGGGGGAGCAGGGCCCAGAAGGACCGCTGTCGACAGGAGGCCCGGCGTCGGGGGTCCCGGTCGTGTCCGGCTCGACGTCGGCCTGGGCGTCGGGGACGATCGTCGCGTCCACGCCCGGACCGGCGTCCTCAATGCCAGGAGCGTCCTGGGGGCCTGGAGCGTCCAGCCCCACCTGCGCGTCGGCCGTCGGTGGTGTGACGGACACGTCACCTGAGGACGAGGCGTCCGTCGACGTGGAGCTCGACGAGTCACCGCAGCCCACGGCAATCACAGCCGCGAGCATCACCATGGAGAAGACCTTCAATCCATTCATCAGACTGCCTCTTACGGAGCGTGTGGTGCTCGCCGGGGCAGGGAGCACGTGGGGGCGCTCCGATTGTAAGAAAACCGACCGTAAAACACCAAATGGACGAGATGCGGACCCGCTGAGAAACTCAGGCACGTTGCGACCGCGCTCCAAGCGCGACGTCCCCTGGAGAGGGCTTTCGTGGGTCGAGGCGGGGCTACATGACCTGGGCCTCGACACTGCGCTCAATGCTCCGGCCGTCTCGACAGAACAGGGAGGTGGCGTCTTCCCAGACGCTCATGCGAGCAAGCGCTCTTCGGGCTACTCGATGGTGGCGTCGTGGCAGTTATCGCTGTCCAGATCGATCAGGATCTTGGGCGGCATCTGGCACGAATCCACGTACATGTAGATGAGCTTCGCGCTCTTCAAGATGTGGGACATAAAGATGTCCGGGAGCGCGTCCATAGGTCCGCCCACCGAGTAATAGCCGTGGATGTACTCACGGATGTCGCTGTCCCACATTCCGCAGCGAATGGTGGCCTTCATGCTCGCGAAGACGATGGCGGGGATGATGTCGGACGGACCGGTCGCTCGAGCGCGACCATAGTAATTCTCGAAGGGCTCACTCCTTGAGGTGATCGTAGCCCTGGCGCACAGCCCCTGACTCTCCTTGCCGTTGGCGAGATGGCGCGCGTGCATCGACGCAATCTGCAGCGCCGCGAAGTAGTCCTTCGCGTACTGTCCCCATGGCCGGACCTTTCCGTCCACCAGGTCCTTGAGCTTCTCTGGATTAAGAATGGTGATCGGCGACGTCATGTTCAGCAGGCGCAGATAGTCGTTGCCGTTCAAGGAATAGAAGTCGCTCGTCTCGCTTCGATAGGCGATCCGGTTGAGTGCCTCGGTGAGGTGTAGCGCCTGCTCAGAGGGCTCATCGATGCCCTCCGCCCAGTCCCAGTTGGCGCCCCAGCCAAAGGCCGCCTGTAGCACCGTCTCGAAGTCCTCAATGGTGTTGTGAAACACCTCTTGAGTGCCAATGTAGACGATCAACGCGCCGACGAGCCAGACGCTCACCGAGATGGTTGGCAAGACGATGGCGTCCGCTTTGCCTTTCATAAGCTCGTCGGTTGGGAGGGGATCCGGCGGCCCGCCCGTGTCATCCAGGAAGGACTGCATGGCGACCTCGGCCTCGCTGAGCTGCTCAGCCTGCTGGCACGAGGTCGTCGCCAGGAACATGAAGAGCGCGAGCGAGACGCTCACCATTCGCACCATCACGGAGTCTCGACCTGTCGTCACTGTCCCGACCTTACCTATCGCCTCGCGGCGTACAAGGGTTGTTAGCCATTCCTCATTAGCTCAGAAAACACCTTTGTTTTCAAGACTTAAGTCCAAGAGTGCTTCGACCTGTGAGCGGCGCCTCACGTCAAAGGCCTGGCTCTGCAGAGCCGCTCGCCGTTGGCTTGCGCTCCGTGGACGGCGACAGGGGGATAAGGACCTCATTGCGGCGCAGAGGCGGGAACGCGCTCGGTGAGTTGTATTGGGCATAGACCGCGGGACCTGAGGCCGCGCGGCCTGAGCGCTCAAGAACGTCGCGAAGCTGGACCTCGGCTTCTTGGAAGCGCTCCTGACGCCCGCGACCCGAGAAGGCGATGGCGGCGACCTCGCCCCAGTCGACCACCGACAACAGGACCTTGTCGCTGTTGGGTCTCGGAAGATCCGCGAGCGTGCGCTTCGCGGGCATCACGAAGGCCATCCGCTTCCCCTCCGTAGTCTGCAGAACGGGCGCCGTCATGGGCAGTGACTCGCCAGGGGCGTCTTGCTGGAGGACCGGTACGGTCATGGCCAGCTCCTCACCCGGAGTGTTGCCTCCGAAGATGTAGCCAGCGAGCACCGGGAAGGCACCGCGAAGCCCCGGGTCTCCGTCCCCGACCATCGCGGTTGAGGCGATCACGAACGGCGTATACCGCCGAAACTCAACCTCCTCGCGCTCATCGACCACCGTGTACTCCGGCTGGCCCAGCGTGCCCTCGTACAGGACTGTGTAAGCGATCCACGCGACCAGCAGGACCGCCAGGGTTCCGATGATCCAGGCCAGCACTCTTCGACTCCTCTCTGACAACGTATTCCTCCGGCGTCGTTCGAACGTCGAGCGTCACCCGCGAGCGACCTCTCCTTCGGCTGCAACGCAGCTCCCGGGCACGCTTACGCGCGGCTCCAGAGGTCTGATGATGGCCCTCCTGAACACCTGCCGCAAGACACCCTTTTACAAACTGTGCACAAACCCGCGACTCACAGCTTGACTTCATTCCTCACCGCGCTTATCTACCCGCCAGTAGATAATATTCATTGAAGACAGCTGGACATCGAACCATGTGCTCAATTTTCCGCCTCGCCCTCCCGCTCGCCCTCACCTGTATGGGGCTGATAGCGTGCGACGGCGTCACAACCCTACCCTCCTCTGGGACACAAGCCGCGCTCTGCCAAGAGGCGTCGACCTATGTCATGGAGTGCACAGGGAGCGCCGCCCCGGTGCTCGGTGACGCGTGCGATCCCGTAGACGCCGAGCTCCTCATGGAGACCCCTTGCGCCGTGCTTCAGGAGGCCTCGGGTCTCTACCTGGGACAGAAAGCTGACGGCTCGGCCTCGGGCGACGTGTCCTACGCATGCAGGTGGC
>CALCNF010000222.1 GCA_937897815.1 uncultured Pseudomonadota bacterium
ACTGGGCCTCGGGCCCAAGGCGCTCGTAATCCTCAACGGGGAGACCCTGCTGGAGCGCGTCGTGGAGCAGGCGAGGAGCGCTGCGTTCGCGCGGATCGTCGCGGTGCTCCCTCCTGGAGTGGGCTGTCCGGCCGAGGACCTGCAGACGGCGGTGAACACCGAGCCTGCGAGCGCGTCCCTGGGCTCCGTCGTCACGGGCCTGAGGGCTCTTGAGGCGCGCGGGGTGATCTCAGATCTGGTTGTCTGGCCCGTGGATCACCCCTGGGTCCAAGCAGAGCAGCTGTTGGAGCTCGAGCGCGCGGCCCGGCAGGCTCATGATGGAATTGCGCGCGTCGTTCCCGTCTGGCAAGGGCGCCGCGGGCATCCCATATGGATACGACCTGCGGGGGTTGAACGCATTCGGTCGGTCGACTCCGCCCTCACGAGCACCCTGCGCGAGGTCCTGGCCGAGGCGGGCGATGTACTTGAGATCGGCGCTCGTGACGGCGCTGTTTTGCGAAACCTGAATCACCCGGGAGACCTCTCTTGACCTCCTTGAGCGGGGCGGCGGTTTGCCTCAGCGAGCGAACTGACGACAATGGAGGTTCCGCCTATTCCTCAAGGAGGTGCACGTGGCGCGTGTTGTGAGATGCGGAATGACGCAGGTTGCTGCGCCTGATCCGACTGGGAAGTCTCTGCAGGAGATCTCGGACGAGATGATCGATCTCCACATGCCGCTCGTGGCTGAGGCCGCGGCGCAAGGCGTTCAGATCTTGTGCTTCCAAGAGCTCTTCAACGGGCCGTATTTCTGCGCCGAGCAGGACCCTCGGTGGTACGGGCTCGCGGAACCCGTACCCGGGCCGACCACCGATCGGATGAGCGCCCTCGCTCGCGAGCATGAGATGGTCATGGTCGTCCCCCTCTACGAAGAGCACATGACGGGCGTCTACTACAACACGGCGGCGGTCATCGACGCGGACGGCGCCTATCTGGGCAAATACCGTAAGACGCACATCCCCCACTGCCTCCCGGCCTTCTGGGAGAAGTTCTATTTCACGCCTGGAGACCTGGGATATCCGGTCTTCGAGACGCGGTACGGTAACGTCGGCGTGTACATCTGCTACGACCGTCACTTTCCGGAGGGCGCGCGCGCCCTGGGCCTCGCGGGGGCAGAGATCGTGTTGATCCCCTCTGCGACCACGGCGGGGCACTCCGAGTACCTCTGGAAGCTGGAGCAGACCTCGCACGCGGTCGCCAACGGCTACTTCGTTGGGACCAACAATCGTGTGGGGCGAGAGGCGCCCTGGGACTTCGGTGAGTTCTACGGGACGTCGTATTTCAGTGACCCGCGCGGGAAGATTCTCGCGGAGGGCTCCCGCGACCAGACCGAGCTCGTGGTGGCTGACCTGGACCTGGACCTCATCGAGGAGGTCCGGACCCAGTGGCAATTCTATCGAGACCGCCGTCCAGATGCGTATGGCCCTTTGATGGGTGAGGAGAGTTCCTGATGGCTGAGATTACGTTCAAGCTCAACGGAGAGTCGCGGAACATCGATGTGCGAGATGGCGAGAGTCTTCTTGAGGCGCTTCGCAATCGGTGTGGAGTGCGATCCACCAAGGATGGCTGCGCCCCACAGGGGCAGTGCGGCTGCTGCCTGGCGCTGGTCGATGGGAAGCCCAAGGTCACCTGCGCCCAGAAGGCCCACAAGGTGGAAGGGGCTGAGGTCCTGACGCTCGAGGGCGTGAGCGCGGAGGAGCGCCGCCTGATCAGCGAGAGCTTCGTCGCGGCCGCCGGGCTGCAGTGCGGTTTCTGCATCCCGGGCTTCGCGCTCCGGGCCAAGGCCATCGTAGACAAGAACCCGTCTCCGAGCCGCGAGGAGATCGCCAAGGCGATCGACGTACACCTGTGCCGCTGCACGGGCTACATCAAGATCATCGACGCCGTAGAGCTCTACGCCAAGGCCCGCCGTGGAGAGGGCGACCCCGTCATGTGTGACGACGGCCGCGTCGGACAGCCGCTGCGACGCTACCGAGGGTTGGACATGGCCATGGGCGATCGCCCCTACGTCGCGGATATGGATGTGGAGGGGCTCCTCGAGGGCGTGGTCGTCTAACAACGACGGCCAGGCCGGCAGGCCCAGGCAGGCGCGCAGGCGCGCCGTTCACCCATCAACCCAC
>CALCNF010000223.1 GCA_937897815.1 uncultured Pseudomonadota bacterium
CTCTGCCTGAGCGAAGAGATGCCCGCTGCGTGCGACATCTTCTATCAGACGGGCTGCGCTGTCGGTGAGAAGTGCACCTTTATGACCGGCGGCGTCGGCTGTGTTGGCGCGGGCCCGGCGGCGATCGGCGAGGCCTGCGGTGGCACCTCCGGCGGTTGTGTGGCCGGCGGACTGTGCGTGAACAGCACGTGTGGCGAGATCTGCGACGCCTCCGCGGACGCACCGGCCGAGGTCTCCTGTGAAGAGAAGTGCTCGAGCATGAGCAACATCAACCCCTCGATCTGGGGCGTAGGCATCTGCACCGATCAGGGCCCCGCGGTCACCTGCGACTTCTGGGCGCAGGACTGCGAGGACCCGGCTCAGAACTGCTACTTCGTGACGGGAGGCGCCACGTGCCTCACCCCGAACGGAGACCTGGGCGAAGGCGAGGCCTGCAACTCACTGCAGGACTGCGGCCAGGGCTTCACCTGCGCCGGTGGAACCTGCGTCCGCCCGTGCAGCATGAACGAGTTCGACACGAACCCGGACGCGGAGATCTGCGCGGAGGTCTGCCCAGGCTCCTGGAGCCCGATCAGCCAGGACGCTGGCGTCGCGTTCTGCGACTAGGGCGTCTCCTCTGACGATTCGTCGATGGCGATGGCCTCCTCGTGGAGGACCTCGCCATCGGCGGAGATGAACTCGACCGTGAGCTTGGGCGGCACGCTGAGCGGGTCCGCCGTAAAGCGGGTGTAGTTCACCTCGCCTATCGCGGCCGAGAACTGGCTGGCGCCGCTCGCCAGGCCCAGGGTCAGCCAGCCTGGATTGATGAACTGATCTCCAGGGCCCATCACGACCTCACGCTGGGTGGACCATGCGCTCGGCGGCGGCTCGATGCGTGTGACGGCCCCGAAGTGGAAATCTCCAGCCAACCAGACCACACCCGTAATCTCGCCGTCGTGAATGTGGCCGAGGATCTCTTCGCGCTGCAGCGGGTAGCCTTCCCAGCGATCGTTCTCGCTGACGATCACGTCGGGAAAGTTGGTGATGGGGACAGAGCTCACGATCAACTTGAAGGTGCAGGGAGAGGCGCTCAGCCCCTCCTTGAGCCACGCCATCTGCGCGGGTGAGATGTACTGGGCGAGCGGGGTCTGCCGCGTCGAGGGCAGCCGCTCGCTGCGGGAATCGAGCATGAAGAGCTCCAGGGTCGAGCCCCACCGATGGGCGCGCCAAACCCGGTCAGGAGCCTCCTCGATTCGCCGAAACGCCATGTGCTCGAAGTAGGCGTCGGTCCCCGCGGCGAGCAACGCGGGCTCGATGAACTCGGGGTCCCAGTTGTTCGTGATCTCATGGTCATCCCACGTCGCGACCACGCTGGTGCTCGTGAACAGGTCGCTGAACCCCGGGTCCGCCAGCGCGTTTCGCCAGACGGCACGAAACGCCTCCAGATCCGTCGCGCCGTCCGCGTAGACGGTGTCTCCGGCGAGAATAAAGAAGTCCAGGTCGGCCTCGGAGGCTCGCGTCAGGGTGTTGTGAGGCGTGTAGTAATCGTTGATGCACGAGGTCCCACCGAACCGAACGATCTCAGCGGCGCCCGGAGCCGGGGGGGTGCGGAAGCGCCCGACTGCGCTCCTCTGGGGCGCCTCACCCGCGCGCTGCACAAAGCAGTACTGGTACCGGGTCCACGGCTCTAGACCCTCGGCGACCACGTGAACAGCGCCGCCCTCGGCCACCTCGACGGCGGCCATGATCAGGAGCTCTCCAGACACCTGACCTGTGTCCGCGAAGATCACGATGTCCAGGGACTCGGTGCCCGTGTAGAGGGTCCACAGGAGCGCCCCGTCTGACTGGGCGCCTCCTGCCTGAACGGCTAGAGGGAAGAGCTCCGCGCCCTCATCGAAGTCAGAGGGGTCAAACAGCGGCGTCTCAACCGGGGGTGTCGTGTCCTCCACCATCCCATCATTCATGGGCCCCGTGACCTCGGGTGCCACATCTACGATGGCGTCGCCGGCCAGAGCATCCTGGGAGACATCGGCCCACCCCGCGTCCGGGTCAGCGGCCGGCGCGTCCGATACGGCCACGGCCTCAAAGGAGGTCTCCGACTCTGAAGAGCAGCCGACAGCCAGGCCGGTCACCGAGACCACCGTGAGCTTCGTGAACCGCCGTCGCGAGATCTTCTTGTCCATAGCCCCTCCTCCGCCCGAGCGGACTACTCTGGCGTCACGAAGGCGGTCGTCATGGCCACCCACCCAGAGCCTCCACCCCCAGGGGTCCAGCCGGAGGCGCTCTGGCCCCAGGTAGCTCCTCCGTCCTTCGACACGAAGAACTCCCCGGGCATACTCCCGTCATTGCAGTCCGTGCAGGCAGAAGCTGCCGTGGCGGCATAGAGCACGCCTGTAGAAGAGGAGGCGATGGTGTTGATGCCCTTCAGCGAGGGCACCGTGCCTACCAGGCTCCAGCTGACACCGTCGTTGGAGGACGCGTAGATGTCACCCTCCCCCGCCAACGCATAGAAGACGCCCTCGTCGTCGACGGCGAGCGCCGCCTTGATCCCGCCGCCATTAGCCGCGTAATTCCCCACCGGCTCAGCGCTCACGCCGAGATCCGTCGACCACCATGCCGCCGCGCAACCGTCCTCATCTGGCGAACCGCAGTAGACCGAGTCGATAAAGAGCACGCCACCGGAGGGCGACACCGCGCAGGCCGCCTTACCGCCCTGGGCTCCCCAGGACCCAACCAGGGGCAGCTTCTCTCCGAGATCACTGGAGCGGTACACGTTGCCAAGAGAGTCGGTCCCATAGAGGAAGCCGGCGCTCCCGCAGAGCGCTGGTACCGTGCTCCCGCTGTCCCAGCTATTGGCGTGCACCCACGTCGCTCCCTCGTCGTCGGAGCGATACACGTGGTTGCCCTTCTGCAAGCCCAGATTCTCCGCGTTGTTCTCGTTGATGAACGCACCGACATAGAGCGTTCCCCCTCCCGTTCGAGCCATGGTGACGATCGCGGGTCCGGGGAACGGTGGAGCATCGCCAAAGACCGTCCACGTGTCACCGTCGTCAAACGAGCGGCGGACCACGCTATCGATACCGTCCAGGATGTAGACGGCCTCCTCCTTGGGGCACTCCTGCTCCTCCACACAAGCGCCGCTGGTGCAGACCCCCTGGTCGGAGCATGCACCCGCGTCGAGCGTACAAGCGCTTCCATCGGCGGACTCTTGGTCGACGCAGGCTCCCGTCTCGGGTGCGCACGCGGTCTCCCAGCAGTCATTCGGATCGTCCTCGCAGGTGACCGCGGTGGAAGGATCGACGACACACTGCCCGACCCCGTCTGCGATCTCGCAGACCACCTGACCGGCGCAAAGATCGCTGGGGGCATCGCAGTCCGCGACCGTCTCGCATCCGCAGTCCTCGTCCGTCACCACGCACGTGGCGTCCTCGCACACGCCCACCTGGGCGCACGGGCCATCGAGGGTGCACGCGGCGCCATTGATAGGCGTGTGGGTCACGGTGCCGTCGACGCACGCATCATCGGTGCAGGGATTACCGTCTTCCACCTGTACGGGGGTCCCCAGGCAGGTCTTCTGCCCGAACTCATTCTGCGTGCAGATGTCCGTGTAGGTGCACGGGTTCAGATCGTCGCACGATCCACCCTCGACGAAGTTGGTCTTGATGCAGCCATCCTTGGGGCTGCAGACGTAGGTCCAACAGGCGTTGCTGTCGTTCTCCGTCGCGCAGGTCTCTGTAGCCTCGAGGTCAACGCACTGCCCTTCACCATCACAGGCCTCAAGGCCGCACACATCGTCATCGGTGTCACAAGCGGCCCCCTCAGCCTCATAGATGGGCACCGTGCACTC
>CALCNF010000224.1 GCA_937897815.1 uncultured Pseudomonadota bacterium
CGGGGGCATCCGGGCACACCTCATCGAGGGGGTAGCCCCACTCCACCAGCGTGAAGCCTGCGCAGCCGCCCAGCTCGGAACCCGCCAGGAGCCCCTCGCAGACGTCGATGCACTCCGAGTCCTTCACAGGGCCGCCGCCGGTGTCCTCGCTGAGGCCAGGCCCCATGCCGTCCTCGGTCGTAGCTGCGTCCGTAGCGCCCGCGTCGATGCCGCTACCGGGCCCGGCGTCGCTACCCGTCGCGTCCACCACAACGACCGTGACGCCGGACGAATCTGGAGCACCCGCGTCCTCAGGCAGCGCCGTGTCCAACTCGGTCGTATCCAAGGAGGCCCCGTCGCCGCCGACGAGGGCGTCGGACGAGACGTCGGCCGCCGCGCCAATCAACGCGTCGTCCGTGTCGCTCTCACAGCCAGCCTGGCTCAGGGCGAGGAGAAGCCCGCACAGCAGCAGCGCTCGAGTTGGGTAGCCCATCATGACCTCGTCGTTTTTGGGTAGTGCCTGAGCCTAGGGAGGGGGCCTCGGGATCGCAAGGATTGAGTTCGCACGCAGCTTGGAGACGGCTTCGTGGACAGGAAGATTCATGAGATGCCCACCGGACGTGGACGAAGACCGACCGCCGGACATAGACTCGCACGGGTATGGTGAACGACTGGAATCGGACGATGACGTCCTGTCTCTGCCTGGCGCTGCTGGGCCTGAGCGCGTGTGCCGGCGGGCTGAGCGCCGTTGGCCCGACCGATACGCCGACTGCAGCCGAGGGGCCCGGAGAGCGTTCTACGGACTGGCTCCAGTGGCGGGGGCCACGGCAGAACGGCACCTATGAGGGCGCGCCGCTGCCCCAGGACCTCACTTTGGGAGGACCGGCGCATCGCTGGACGGCCCCTATCCCCGGTGGAGGAACGCCAGTGGTGGTCGGAGACCGCCTCTACACCATGGGCACGCGCGGGGAGGGCGAGGCGATCGTCGAGGTCCTCGCCGCCCTCGACATGCGTACGGGCGCGATCCTCTGGGAGCGGCGGTTCCCGGACTTCCTGAGCGACATTATTTACGAGCGTTACGCCATCGGGAGCCCAGCGGTCGACCCAGCTTCTGGCGCCATCTTCTCCATGACCTCAGCCGGGCTGGTCACCGCACATTCTCCGGCAGGTGAGCGCCTCTGGACCGTGTCGCTTATGGAGTCCTTTGGGCGCCTCACGTTCCCCAACGGACGAACGGGCTCTCCGACGCTGGTCGGGGACCTCGTGATCGTCCGCGGGATCACGGCGGCTTGGGGACAAACCGCTCCCGGCCGCGATCGTCTGTTCGCGCTCGAGGCGGGCTCGGGCCGCCTCGTGTGGACATCTACCCCGGGCGAGCGTCCCATCGACAGCTCCTTCTCCACGCCTCTGGCGCTCACCTGGGGTGACCAGCTCGCGCTGCTGACGGGGACGGGCTGCGGTAATCTCGTGGCGGTCGACGCGCGCACGGGTGCGCTCCTGTGGCGCAAGAAGATCTCAAGGGGAGGCGTGAACGCGTCCCCGGTGGTTCGCGACGGCTGGGTCTCCGTGCCTCACGGTAAGGGCCGCCTCGGGTCGAGCAAAGAGGGCGGCTTCGTGAGCTTCCCGGTTCCCACGCCTGAGGAGGTCGCGAAGTCCGGACCGGTGCTGCCCGCGATCACCGAGGAGCAGCAGATAGCGGCCGTGTCCTTCTCCAGCTCGCCGGTTCCGGCCTGGGGCGGTGTCGCTCAGGTGACGGCCATGGGCGACGTCCTCGGCATCGCCCCTGGGGGGCCACCCCGTGTCCTGTGGACCCAGAAGCTGAGCAGCGAGAACCTGCACGCGTCACCCCTTTCGACAGGAGAGCGTCTGTATGTGCCGCTCTCCGATGGGACCGTCCATGTGATCGGCCGAGCGAAGGGCGGGGCTACGGTGGAGGCGAAGCGATACGAGCTCGATGGCGCCTGTCTCGGGGCGCCAAGCGCGTCACGAGGGCGCTTGTTCATCCAGACGCGAACGGCCCTGCACGCCTTTGGAGATGTCGTGGCCGAGCGGCGACCTGCCAGGGGGTCAGGGCTCCAGATGGCGTCCTCGCCGCTCCCTGCCGAGGTCCACGCCCGCCCAGGCGATCAGGTGTCCGTTGTGCTGCCAGGGGCAGCCGAGTCCGTGAGTTGCGCCCAGAAGACACCCGCCGGCCTCAAGCTCTCGTACCGCAACGGAGCACTTCACATCGCGTCCGACAGCGCTCCTGGAGGGTGCGCACTTCGCGCGACAACCGCGAACGGGTCGGTGGTCGAGGGCGTGAGCCTGAGGGTGCGTGTGTCCCCGGGTGTCCGCTACTCGGAGGACTTCGAGAGCCTTCAAGCCGGCCAACGGCCTCCGGGGTGGTGGCTCGGGGCTGGCAAGAAGTGGGTGATTGATGAGATGGACGGGGGCCTTGCGCTTGCGAAGACCCTGGGCCACCTCCTGTTCCAGCGCGCGACCACGCTCTTCGGACACCCAGACGCTCGAGCCTACACCCTCTCGGCTCGGGTTCGTTCGGACGGCAACCGCCGAGGCATGGGCTCCGTTGGGCTCGTAAATCAGCGTTACCTCGTCGCGCTCGATGGCAACCGGCGTGAGCTGGTGGTCAGCTCCAACTACGACCGGCTGCATCGCGCGGTCCCGTTTCGATGGAAGCCGAACACCTGGTACCAGCTCAAGACGCGCGTGGACGTCGATGAGCGCGGCGTGGCGACCATCCGGGCCAAGGCCTGGCCGAGCGACACCGAGGAGCCTGAGGCCTGGACCACCGAAGTGAGGCACGAGGAGGGCCACGGCGCGGGTTCGCCCGGCCTCTATGGCTTCTCGCCGCAGGCGCAGCACAAGGTGTACATCGATGACATCCAGATCACGCCCAGCGCGGCGAACCCGAAGGAGGGAGGCTCTTGATCAGGACGCTCGCTCGCTTGACCATCTGCATCGCTGTGGCTCTGTCTCTGACAGCCGCGGGCGCATCGGACTGGCCCCAGTGGGGTCGTGATGGGTCCCGGAACATGGTCGCTCCGTCCAAGAAGGGCAGGGCGGTGCCCGCGACCTTTGACCCGGGGGAGATGCCGGACGACACCGACAAGGTCCTGATGCCCAAGGGCTCCAAGGCCGCCGAGAGTCTGCGCTGGGTCGCCAAGTTGGGGTCCCAGAGCTATGGAAACCCGACCATCGCCGACGGCCGGGTGTACATCGGGACCAACAACGCCTCACCACGCGACCCCAAGTACAAGGGTGACTACAGCATGGTCATGGCCTTCGCGGAGCTGTCCGGGGAGTTCCTATGGCAGCTCGCCGTTCCGAAGCTCGGGGCAGGCAAGGTCAGTGATTGGGAGTACCTTGGGATCTGCTCGTCACCGGCGGTATCCGGAAAGGTCGCCTATGTCATCAGCAGCCGAGGCGAGGTTCTCGCGCTCGATGTCGAGGGCATGGCGAACGGGAACCAGGGGTTTCAGGACGAGGCCCAGTACGTCGCTGGCCCGGGGAAACCGCCTATCGCCCAGGGGCCCAGAGATGGGGATATTCTCTGGAAGTACGACATGCGAAAGGACCTGGGGGTCTTCCCCCACAACGTGACGTCCAGCTCGGTCTTGATCGTCGGCTCCAAGATCGTCGTGGCGACGTCAAACGGGGTCGATTGGTCCCACAAGAACATCCCTGCGCCCTTCTCGCCCTCTCTTGTCGTTCTGGACCGCGAGAAGGGCACCCTCCTCGCTGAGGAGGCCTCGGGGATCAGCGAGCGGCTGCTTCACGCCGGATGGTCCTCCCCCGCGAGGGCAACGATCAAAGGAAAGGACGCCATCCTGTACGGCGCGGGCGATGGCCTCCTGTATGCCTTTTCCGCCAAACCCAAGGTGGATGACGAGGGGCTGAAGGTGATCCCCGAGCTCTGGCGTGTCGATATGAACCCGGAGCGTTACCGCGTGCGGGATGGAAAGCCCCGACCCTATGGCCGGCGAGATGGTCCCAGCGAGATCATCGCGACCCCGGTCGTCCACAAGGGGCACGTCTGCGTTCCGATCGGGCAGGACCCTGAGCACGGAACCGGCGCTGGCGCCGTGACCTGTGTTCGCCTCAAAGACGGAAAGGTCCGGTGGCAGAACACGAGCGTGGGGCGCTCGATCTCGACCGTCGCGATCCATGACGGAATCGTCTTCGCGTCGGACTTGGCGGGGGTCCTCTACGCCATCGACTTTCAGACAGGAAAAGACCTCTGGAAGCACGACACAGGAGCGCGCCTGTGGTCTTCGCCGGTCGTGGCAGACGGGAAGGTCTTTATCGGCAACGAGGACGGCACGCTCGTGGTGCTCGCCGCCACTCGGGACAAGAAGCCCCTCGGTGAAGTGGTGATGCACGCTCCGGTCTACGGCTCTGTGGTGGTCGCGGGCGACACGCTCTATGTGCCCACACAGAGCCACCTGTACGCGGTGCGCGGGAGCCAGCCATGAGGGGCTGGTCGATCGTCGCGCTGGTCGCGCTCATGGCCCTTCACCAGGACCTGTGGTTCTGGGCCGACCGCAGCCTGGTCATGGACTTTATTCCGGTTGGCCTGGCCTACCATGCGGGGATCTCTCTGGCGGCCACGGGACTCTGGTTCGCCGTCGCGCAGTTCGCCTGGCCTGCTGATGAGGTCGGAGAGGAGGACGCGAGGTGACTACACTCATCGTCGTCGCTCTCTACCTCGTCGCGCTGCTCGGGCTCGGCGCGCTCTCTAAGCGGGCCTTCCGCGGGACAAGCCAGGACTACTTCGTCGCGAGCCGGTCCATCGGTCCATTTCTGTTGGTGATGTCCTTGTTCGGGACGACCATGACCGCGTTCGCCCTCGTCGGGTCCACGGCCAAGGCCTACACCCATGGAGTCGGCGTGTATGGGCTGATGGCCTCCTGGGCGGGCATCACCCATTCCGCGGTCTTCTTCCTGGTGGGAATCAAGCTGTGGCGGCTGGGTCGTCGGTATGGCTACGTGACCCAGGTGGAGTACTTCCGAGATCGCTTTCAGAGCGAGCGGCTCGGGACCATCCTCTTTCCGGTCCTCGTGCTTCTGGTCATCCCCTACCTGCTGATCGGCTTGCTCGGCGCCGGAATCACGGTCGAGGGAGTCACCCGCAGCGCTGAGCTCTTCACCGGCCCAGGTGGCGAGCCTCGAGGAGTCCCTCCCTGGCTGACCAGCGGCGTGATCTCCGCGGTGGTCTTCACCTATGTCTTCGCGGCGGGCGTGCGA
>CALCNF010000225.1 GCA_937897815.1 uncultured Pseudomonadota bacterium
AGTGAGGCCTTGCTCGCCGCGAGGGCTTCTGGCTGGCGCTCTGTGGCCATCAGAGAGGCCGCCAAGCCATACCAGGCGTTGGCGTCGTTTCGATCCAGCCGGAGGGCCTGGCCATAGCTTGCGATCGCCTTGCCGTGATCACCGCCGTATCGGCTCACCTCAGCGAGATTGGCCCAGGCGGCGCCGAAGTCGGGATCGAGCGCGACCGCTTGAGTCAGGGCCGTCTCCGCTCCCCTGAGGTCTCCCTGGCCGGCCCGGAGGACGCCGATCTCATTGTGAGCGAGCGGGAAGGCCGGGTAGAGCTTCAGCGCCTGCTGGAACTGGGTCATTGCCCCGGCGAGGTCGCCGCTGGCCTCCAGCCGCAGACCCTCTTGAAAGGTCGCCTTCGCGGCGTTGAGATCCAGCTTCTTGGCTGCGCTCTTCTTCTTGGACTTCTTCTTCTTCTTCTTTTTCTTCTTACGCTTCTTCTTCTTTCGCTTCTTCTTCTTCTTCTTTCGCTTCTTCTTCTTCTTTTTCTTCTTAACCGTCTCACTCGAGGCGCTCGAACCCGCCTCCTGGGCGAGGGCGCCCGGCGTGTACGAGACCAGGCCAGCGCAGGCGAAGACCAGGACCAGAAGAGCGATAATAGCGGTGCGCAGTGACGTCACGTCGGACGACGATCCCACAAGGACGTGTACCGATCAACATACCCGATCTTGCGGCCGTAGCCCTCGTGGTCTCCTGGAGGGGGTATCGTCGCCTCAGGATGCAGGTTGCTCCCCCTGAGGATGCTGGTTGCCCCCACCCGCTTGGCCTGCCTATGATGCCCGTCAACCTGACGGATCGCGCCACGGAAAGAACCTTGAACGGACCTGACGAACATGGGCGTTTCGGCCCCTACGGAGGCCGGTACGTCTCCGAGATCTTGATGCCCGTGCTGCACGACCTGGAGGCGGCCTTCGATGCCGTGTTCCAGACCGAGGCCTATCAGGATGAGTTTCGTGCGCTCCTCGCACACTATGTGGGCCGGCCTTCGCCACTCTATTTCGCAGAGCGGCTCACCGAGTCGTGCGGAGGCGCTCAGATCTGGCTGAAGCGTGAGGATCTGAATCACACGGGCGCTCATAAGGTGAACAACTGCATCGGTCAGGTGCTCCTCGCTCGTCATATGGGCAAGAAGCGGATCATCGCTGAGACCGGGGCTGGCCAGCATGGCGTCGCCACGGCGACCGTCGCCGCCAGGTTCGGGCTGCCCTGCGTGGTCTACATGGGCGCAGAGGACATTGAGCGGCAGCGCCTGAATGTGTTTCGCATGAGGCTGCTCGGAGCCGAGGTTCGCTCGGTGAAGTCGGGGAGCCAGACGCTCAAAGATGCCATGAACGAGGCGCTCCGAGATTGGGTGTCGGACCCCCGCGAGACCTTCTATGTGATCGGGTCCGCCGCCGGACCTCACCCGTATCCCAAGATGGTCCGCGATCTGCAGGCGGTCATCGGTCAGGAGGCTCGCGAGCAGTTCTTGTCGCGACTCTCAGCGCTCCCCGACCTGCTCGTCGCCTGCGTCGGCGGCGGCTCCAACGCCATCGGCCTCTTCCACCCGTTCTTGGAAGATGAGTCCGTTGAGATGGTGGGAGTGGAGGCGGCCGGCGACGGGCTCGAGAGCGGTCGGCACGCGGCGCCCCTGTCTGCGGGTCGGCCCGGGGTGCTTCACGGTGCTCGGTCCTACCTGATGCAAGACGAGGACGGGCAGATCACCGAAACGCACAGCATCTCGGCGGGTCTGGACTATCCCGGAGTGGGGCCTGAGCACAGCCTCCTGAAAGACCTTGGCCGAGTGCGCTACGAGTCGGTCACCGACTCCGAGGCGCTCGCTGGTTTCGAAGCGCTCTGTGAGCTGGAGGGGATCATCCCCGCCCTCGAGACCGCCCACGCGGTCGCCTGGGCCATGACCGAGGCTCGAAGGCGGCCGTCCGACCAGCGCATCCTCGTGAATCTCAGCGGTCGTGGCGATAAGGACACCCACACGGTGGCCTCGGTTCGAGGCGTTGAGCTGTGAGTCACTTCGAGACGCTCGGGGGTGAGGGGCCGCTCCGGCGGGTGATCGATATGTTCGTCGACCGCGTCTTCGCGGACGTGATGATCGGCTTTATCTTTGCGGGAAAGAACCGTGAGCGGATCCGCGAGATGGAATACCAGCTGGCCGCTGAGCAGCTCGGGGGTCCCGTCGTCTACTCGGGCCGTCCAATCCAGTCCGTCCACGCGAAGCTTCCCATCATGGGCGGCCACTTTGATCGTAGACGGCAGATCCTCCTGAACACCTTGCGCGACTGCGACGTGCCGGCGGAGGTACAAGCGGCCTGGATCGAACATGTTGACGCGCTGCGAGAGGATGTGCTCGGAGTAGGGCACGCGCCGCACGAATGTGACCATGACCTCCAGGCCGAGCGAGGCCAGGAGGAATCCATTGGAGAAGTCTCTTGAAGCGCACCCTCAGCATCTTGCTCTGCCACGCCCTCCTCCTCACGCTCCCGCTCACGGCCTCGGCCGCGAAGTTGAGCTACGCCGATCCGGCGGGTGATGACTTTGGTCCCGGAACCTACACCTACCCAACCAACAGCGTTTACACGCCCGGGAGCTTTGATCTTCGTAAGGTCGAGCTGAAGACCAAGGGCTCGAAGGTCGAGATTAAGGTGACCCTGGGCGCGGCCATCGAGGACCCGTGGAACTCCAAAGGTTGGACCCCGTCTGGGCAGGGCTTCTCACTGCAGATGGTCCAGCTGTACATCGACACCGACGGGAAGCCTGGGAGCGGACACACCAAGACGCTTCCGGGTATCAACGCTGTCTTTGACGCCAAGGATGGCTGGGAGCGCGCGATCGTGATCTCGCCGCAGGCCGGCAGCAGGCTTCGCTCGGAGGTGGCGGCCAAGGCCGGCGCTCTGAAGGCGGGCGTGGTGGTGCCTACCAAGGTCGTCGTGCGAGGCAAGACGCTCGTCGCGACCGTAAAGAAGAAGGACCTGGGGGGCGCTCTGTCGTCCAGCTGGGGCTTCCAGGCGATCGTTCAGTCGAACGAGGGCTACCCCGATAAGGACGACCTGCTCTCCCGGAAGGTGAATGAGTTCGGAGGCGACCACCGCTTCGGTGGCGGCAACGACTGGAACTGCGACCCTCACGTGCTGGACATCCTCGCTGGTGCGGGGAAGGGCGGCGCCGATGAGAAGGAGCTCCAGAAGAGCGCTCTGTCCTATACCTGTGGGGATGGAGGGGCGTCTGTGAAGATGGCGACCTTGCCCATGGTTCGAACCCCCTGAGGCGACTGTTTGGAGGACTCACCCCTGTCCGAGAGCGCTCTGGCCACCGCCGCGTCCAACGTGCGGCGGGCCTGGCGCCTGGTGGAGAGTCGCGCTCCAGAGTCGGTGCGCACACGCGTCGTAGAGGTCCTGGAGGCCTTCGAGAGTCTGGATGAGGCCTCCAGGAACGTCGCTGAGCGACGCCGGGTCGCGGTGGCGCTCGAGGAGCTTGAGGACGAGCTCCGGGGGCGAAGCCGAGGCAATCGGGGCTTTTACGAGCGGGAGCGTCTCGGGGTGATTCGCACCATGGAGCCTGTCTCGATTCGGGAGACCATCGATGACGCGCGTGTCCGAGAGCACCTGGATCGATATGACTCGCGCGCCCGTCGAGCTCTTGAGCGGCTCGCCTGGTTTCTCGAGCGCGCAGGCGTCGAGACCGAGGAGGGTCGGGAGGTCCCGGATTGGGAGAAGCCCTACGCGGACTTCGCTCAGAGCCACGAGCACGTTCACGACGACTGAGGTCGGGGGCCAGGCTCGCTCCTCCGAGAGGTCAAAACCCGTCCTTGTCCGGTGGGAGTCGGTCGCCTATAAGGACCGTCGCTGAACGCCAGGGAGGGCTGTCTCATGGAGACGCTTCAGAGTTATGTACGTGGAGAGTGGGTCGCCGGCACC
>CALCNF010000226.1 GCA_937897815.1 uncultured Pseudomonadota bacterium
AGGGCCAAAGAGGTCACGTGCATGCCTGCGCGTCGATTCATCACGAAGCTCCGGGAAACAAGTCTGGGATGGCCAGTCGCGTACCCGAGATTGGCGACCACGGCGTGATTGTCAACCCGATTCCCCAGGGCATCCAGGGTTCTCCGACTCGCTCGGGGTTGTCATGGGCCTGTGTCCGCAGGAAGATGGGGGCATGCTTGAGCACTTCTCCAGCCTGGATGACCAGCTCGCCGTGGGTAGCTTTCCCCACGCGCCCGAGCACGTGACGTTTCTCAAGGAGCATGGGATCTCCTCGGTCGTGAACCTGCAGAGCGACCGGGACCTGGGGACCCTCGGGGTGGTCTGGCCCATTATGTGGCAGTTCTACGTGCGCGAGGGCGTGCGCGTGGCGCGCGTCCCTGTGATCGACTTCGATCGGAAGGACCTCTTGCGCTGCCTTGACGAGGCGGTCGAGGCCATCGCGGACAGCGTCGGGGCAGGTAAGAAGACGTACGTTCACTGCAGCGCGGGCATGAATCGGTCGCCCACCTCCATTATCGCATTCCTCATGGCCCACCGTGACCAGACCCTGAAGGACGCCATGGCCTGGGTGGGTGAGCGCCATCGGTGTATCCCCTATCCCGACGTGCTGGAGTCCTGGGCGCAGCGTCGTGGCCTCCCGTTGTCTTGAGGCCCTCGGATCCACTGTTTGGGCGCCCTGAGCGGCCCACGGAGGAGATCGTTGTCCTGAGCGACGTGCACCTCACAGAGGTCATTGAGCCTCCGTATGAAGGGTGGTGGAGCTACAAGACGGCGGCGGCACGGCAAGACGCGACCCTCGGCCGCTTTCTGGAGATGATCGACGCCCGTCGACCGGACGCCTACGCCCAAACACACCTCGTCTTCAACGGTGACACCTGGGACTTCGACCTGGTCTACAGCAAGCCTGAAGGGGTGAAAGCCGCCTTCGAGGGGATGCCGATCAATCGCCCTGGGAGCCTCTACAAGGCCGAGCGGTTGATCGCCGACCATCAGACGTTCTTGGCGGCCCTGGCCAAGTTCTGCGCGGGGGGGAACCGAGTGACCTTCGTCATGGGGAACCATGACCGCGAGCTCGCCTATCCTTCGGTTCAAGCGGCGCTGCGGGAGGCCGTCGCCGCCCTCGCTCCGCCTGGGACCGCGAGCGCCGTAGCGTCGCGGGTTCACTTCGAACCCTGGTTCGTCTACGAGCCCGGGGTCTGCTACCTGGAGCACGGACAGCAGTACGACTCCACGTGCAGCTATCGTGATGTTCTCGACCCCTTCATCGAGGAGCCGGACTCGGAGCACTACGCATTGGAACCCTCTCTGGGCTCCATCGCGGGTCGCCTCGTGATCTCGCGCTCTGGGGCTTTCAATCCTTTCGATGACGCCAGCTTCATTCGATCGGCTTCGGGCTACATCAAGTACTGGCTGGACCACTACTTCCTGAAGCGAAGCATGCTGTGGGGTTGGCTGGTCTGCGCGGTAAAGCTCCTGGCTCAGAGCCGATGGAACCGTTGGCGTGCGCTGAGCAGAGCCCGGGACTGGGATGCCACCTATGGCGCCTACGCGGCCCGCAAGGGGGTGTCCCCCGAGTTCGTGGCCATGCTGCGCAGGCTCTGGTCACGGCCATGCGCGGACAACCTTCTGCAGCTGCTCCATGAGATGTGGGCGGACCGCGTGCTCGTTCTCGCCGTGGCGCTGACCTTTTTGGTGATCGGCATCTCTCGCATCACGACGTGGGTCGAGGGAGCGCTGCTCTTCACCCTCTTCCCCTTTGTGGCGCTGACCATTCGAGCCATGGGCCGCGGGAGCCTCGCGCTCATCGAGCGCGGTCGCTGGGGTCTGGTGGCCGAGCACATCACGGCGCGGCTGAACGTCCCGGTGATCGCCTTCGGTCACAGCCACAGGCCCGAGCGCAGACCGTTGAGTCGGGGAGGGCGGTACTACAACCTGGGCACCTGGGCGCCGGTCGCAGACCCTGAGGAAGGTCGCGTGTTGCTCGCGGCCAGGAGATATCTCGTCCTTCGCCCCAGGCGGCAGGGTGGGGTCTGGGCCGCGTTTGAGGCCTGGGAAGAGCCCTGAGCATCCCGCTGGTGTCTAGCGTCCCCATCGTGACACGAATGTCAGACTCTGGGTGGGGTCTAGAGAGGACGTTTTTGTGGGGCTGTCCGGAGGCTTGGCGCGTAAGTTGTTGAAATTACTATGCTGGCTAGTTTTGGCACGCGTATTGCTCTTATCTCTGGGCGAGGGTCGAGACGCGACCGCCCCCGAGATTTATTTCGGCGGAACCCAACACCAACCTGAAAACTGGGACCGACCCCCCCAGACATCTCGCGTCCGACCCCCCTTACACTAGAAACCCCCGAGGCCACGCGGCCTCGGGGGTTTTGCTTTTTCGGGCTTCCCGCATGGCGGCGGAGCTCTCTGATGAACCTGCTGTCCTGGACATGGTCGTTGGGGGCGACTGACCTCGTAGGCCCATGTTTCGGGCTCTTTCACACATCAGCGTTGCGATGGGGCGAGCCCTTCCGTATAGTGCGCCGCCTGGTTCAGGCAGACCAGGTTCCCCCAGGGCCGAAACAAGCCCGGGCGATGACAATACAAAAGTAGGGAAGCACATGAATTTGCGAATGACTCTGGCCCTTTTGGTGGCCTTGCCCGTCGCGCTGGCAACGGTGGCCTGCGACTCGGGTGATGACTCTGGAGGCAGCACCGCTGCCGCTGATGTGGGCACGACCCCCGACCCGACAGACGGCGGATCCAACTCCGACGCTGAGGTTGGCACGGATACGGTCGCCGAGAATGACACGACCACTGGTCCCGTGGACGTTCCCGCCGCAGATCCCTGCGAGGCGGACCCCTGCGCCACGGCACCGGGCCCCGAGTGTGACGAGGATGGCCATGTCGTGACGTACGAGGACGGCGGCGAGTGCTCTGTCGACGACGCGGGTAACGCGGTGTGCGACTGGACCTCGGCAGCTACGCCTTGCGCCGATGGCGAGGTTTGCGCTTCGGGAGCCTGCGCCGCAGCTGGCGACCCGAATGAGTACACCTTCTCGGGTGACGCCACCTACCTGTCGGAGCTCACGGTTCCCGGCATGGGCGAGTCCTGCTGCTTCGACTTCACCGGCGACGGTGTGCCGGACAACAAGCTGGGCACCCTCCTCGCGACCCTGGAGAGCCAGTTCAACGTCAATGAGCTGATCACGGACGCCATCCTGGATGGCAGCATCTCCATCGTGTTCGAGCACTCTGGGCTCGACGACGCGACGGACGATGAGCAGGTCGGGCTCAGCGGCTTCATCTGTGACTCGGAGGACTCCTACGAGGACAAGGCCGCAGGTAACGGCAACTTCACGGCGGACGCATCCAGCTTCGTTCCCGGCACCGCGACGCCGCTCATCGCCTTCGGAACTGCGGCGATCGCCAGTGGCGTCATGACCGCTGGCCCCTCGCTCTTCGTGCTGAGCCTGCCGCTCCTCGAGGGCGTCGATCTCAACCTCACCATCCACGAGACCCAGATCGAGGCGCTGTCCGCTACGGGTAGCAACGGCGCTGGTCTCGACCTGACCGAGGGTAAGCTCGGCGGTGTCATTCCCCTCGGTGAGCTCTACACGGCGCTCAACGCGTTCGCTGACTCCCAGTGCTCCTGCCTGGGACTCAACGGCCCGCTCATCAGCTGGATGGGCGAGGGTACGACCGCGACCTGCTCGAGCGATTACGAGACGGACGCCTGCAACGCGGACTCGGAGACGGAGACGTGCTCCACCATCGCGGGTGCTTGCGGACTCGTGACCACGCTGCTCAAGGCAGACATCGACACGAACGCCAACGGAGTGAAGGACGCGATCTCGATCGGCCTGAACTTCAAGGGCGTGAGCGCGAACATCACGGGCATCACTGCCGAGTAATGTGAGCCTCGACGTCGAGTCGAGCTAGAATACAGAGGGGGAGCACCGCGGTGCTCCCCCTCTTTTTTTTGGTGTGATGAAGGGACCTCTCGACGCGTCCCGAACCCTTCTTCTATACTCCGGCCGCCTCAACAGATTGGAGGGGCCCATGACTCAACGATATCTGACTCGCTCTCTGTGGATCGGGGCGGTGGTGTTCGGTCTCCTGACCGTGACCGGCTGCCAGGAGACCGCGGATGAGAGCGCGCCCATCGAGGCGGCGCAGCCGGCGGAGAAGACCGCTCAGGCTTCCCCCGAGAAGGCGCCCGAGAAGCCGGAGGCCAGCGC
>CALCNF010000227.1 GCA_937897815.1 uncultured Pseudomonadota bacterium
CACAAGCTCCGGTGGGTTCACCTGGAGGAACGGCACCTCGGGACGGCCATAGACGAAGACCGTCTTCTGTCCAGCGTCGCCGCTGTCGTTGGAGTTGATGAGGACCTGCCCAATGGGGCCCGTGGTCTGAACCATGTCGGAGGTCGGCGTGAACTGAATCGTGAGCCCGCTCGCCGGCTCGCCAAGTCCTGCGTCCGCTGGCGGGTAGCCCTCGCCGGCAGGCACAGTCGCGCCGCTCGTGGGTGCGTTCACGATCGAGAGAGAGGGGTCGGAGTCAGGCGACAGGGTGATCGACGCGATCTCAAGGTTCTCGTTGCCCTCATTGTTCATGAACAAGGGGAGCGTGTGCGCGACATCCACAGCCCGCCAACCAAAGTCCACGATGGCCGGGAAGATGGCCAGGCTAGGTCCGACCTCTGCCCCGTCGAGCTCGACGCGTAGGCTGTCCTCTTCACCTTCGCTCAGGAGCAGCAGGTCGAGCCAACCTTCATCGAGCCCTCCCCCCGAGGGCGTGTAGCTCACAGAGATCTCAAAGGAGTCCCCGGCGCCAGCGACCAACGGGAACTGCGGTACGCTCTCCATGGCAAAGTCACTGGAGGACTCGAGCGCCAGCTGTGCGCCGAAGACCTCCACGTCGTCAAAGCCGTTGTTCACGATCGTGATGCTCTGAATGTCAGTGGTCCCGGCCACCACGGTCCCAAAGTTCAGCGGGTTCGGAAGCGCGAGCAGCGAGCCCACCTGGGCCGTCGTGAGGATCGGGACCTCGAAGGGCTGGTCGCCCAGGCCGACCACGTTGGCGTCGACCAGCATCACGCCGCCGTCCTGGTCGCCGTCCACAGGGGCATAGCGAACGGTGTAGGTCGTGCTCATGCCCGGCTCAAGGTCGGCCGGAGAGGCGTCGACGAGGGTCAGCTCGTCGCTGTTCACGTCCAGACGAACGTTCCGAAGGCTCAGCGTTCCGCTCTTGCCGATGTGCCGCAGAGTCACGCCCAGCTCAAGGACCTGGCCCTCAAGCACCACAGGGAAGTTCACCGCGCTCGGGGTCGCGCTGATCTGGATCTGATCGCCGCCCGAGATACCCGTCGAAGAGCCCCCTCCGTCGTCATCCGAGCAGGCCGAAAACCCGAGGGCGAGACACAGAAGAGCGCTGGGGAGAATACCGGTGAACGGCGTGGTGCGAAGCAAGGACATCAGAC
>CALCNF010000228.1 GCA_937897815.1 uncultured Pseudomonadota bacterium
CGGGCATCACCACAGAGGCGGCCTCGATCATCGCACCTGCCTACGCCGTCGGCGGGGCGAAAGAGGTCTTACCGACCGCGAACTACTATTTCATGGTGGTGAGCACCTTCATGATCACCGCGGTGGGCACCCTGGTCACCACCCGGATCGTGGAGCCGAAGCTGGGCGCTTACGACCCTTCGCGCGCTGAAGCGGGCGTGGAGGACGCCGCCAAGGAGATGGGCGCCCTGAGTGATGAGGAGAAGCGAGGCCTCAAGCTCGCGGGACTCACCCTCCTGGGCATGGTCGGCGTCCTGTGCGCGCTGGCGCTCCCCGAGAACGGCTGGTTCCGGGACCCCGCGGAGAACGAGACGCTCATTCAGGACCTCCGGCCGATGCTCAAGAGCGTCGTGGCGCTGATCTTCATCTTCTTTACGGTCCCCTCCATCGTCTATGGGCGCGTTACTGGCTCCATGAAGACGGACCGTGACGTCATCGACGGGATGGCCAAGTCCATGAGCTCCATGGGGCTCTATATGGTCCTCGTCTTCTTCGCGGCGCAGTTCGTGGCCTTCTTCAAGTGGACCAACCTGGGCACCATCACGGCGGTCGTGGGCGCCGACTTCCTGCAGGCCGCGGACCTCACAGGCCCAGCGGTCTTCATCCCTTTCATTCTGATGTGCTGCTTCGTGAACCTCATGCTCGGGAGCGCGTCCGCCCAGTGGGCGGTCACAGCGCCCATCTTCGTTCCGATGCTGATGACCGTCGGCTACAGCCCCCAGGTGATCCAGGCGGCCTATCGAATCGGGGACTCCACGACCAACATCATCACGCCGATGATGAGCTACTTCGGGCTGATCCTGGCGTTCGCGATGCGCTACGACAAGAAGCTGGGGATCGGCACACTGATATCCGTGATGATCCCCTACTCGATGGCCTACCTCGTGGGCTGGGTCATCCTGTTCTACATCTGGGTCTTCGCCCTCGGGCTGCCGGTCGGTCCGGGCACACCGACGTACTACCCGTAGCGCCCGATGCGACTGCCAGGGGAGACCTCTCAGCTCAAGGAAGCAGGACGTTGAGCAAGCGCATAATTCGGGCTGCAATGATCTCGGCTGGGGTCGCCGTTGGCTTGCTGGTGTTCCACCAAGCTTGGCAGGCGAGCTACTGGCCCTCGATCGACGACCAACCGCCGCTGGGTGTCCCACAGGCCGAGGTGCCGACGGAGTCATGGCTGGCCCTGGAGGCTGTGATGTCCGAGGTCCCGATGGCGTATGCAGACGCCATGAGGTACGCCCTGGTGGGGCATGGGTTGCCACAGGAGACAGAGGTCTGGCGGATGGCTTCCGACTCGCTTCAGGCGCTCTCGGCGCTGAGGGGGGCTTCCCCGATCGTCTCGCCGCCGAGGGGCCCCACGACCCAGGGTAGCCAGGCCGACCTGATCCCACTGGTACCGCTGGCGCAAGCTCAGATGCTGCGCGGCTGGGACAGGTACAGCGGTGGCGATGCGGGCAAGGGGGCGCAGGACATTCTGCAGGCCGATCGTCTCGGCCAGCGGCTCGCCGACGGCAGCCAGTCCCCGCTCATGAGCGTGGTCGGAGCCGCGATACAGGGGCAAGCCTTGAGAGAGCTTCAGGAGCTCCTCTCGGTCTCCCATGAACCCTCCGTACATGCGCTCGTGGCCGAGCGCCTTCCGCGACAAGCGCCCCAGGAGGATCGTTTCCGAGCGGTCTTGCAGCGAGAGTGCTCCGATATCGAGGCGCTGCTTATGGACCCTCTCCAGTCGGCCGAAGCCGTCGGTAGGCCGATGGACCCAAAGAGCCTGCCGAGCGTGTTGTACGACACCGACGCCACGGTGGCGCAGCATCGCAAGTGGTGCCGCGAGGCCGATGCGTGGATGGGGCTCCCCCTCGATCAGCGCGGGGATCCGCCGGCGTACCTCCCGGAAGGGATCTCGGAGACTCTGGCCTACAACCGAACCGGGATCGAGTACATGAAGGTGGTGTCCCCAGAAGGGGCCCTCGGGATGGCCGGCCATATCCCGGAGGCGCGGCTTCAGCGTGATGTGCTCAGGCTCCTGACGGCAGCCCGCCTCTATGGATATGCGAACGGTGGTCAGCTACCTGCGGAAGCGGGCGCCCTTGTGCCCGAGTTCCTGCCGTCCCTCCCGCTGGACCCCTTCACGGGTGATGAACTGGAGATCGAGCACGGGGAGATCGAGGACAGCGAAGGTGAGTGGATCAAGATCACGCTTCCCAGGGCGCAGGCCGAGCCCTGAGCCTGACTCTGCATCAGGCTAGAGCTCAGGACGCGGATGGGAAGCTGTCAAGCGACCTCGCACCTGGCCGAGCCATAGGCGGCGAGCCCGAAGCCTACGATGTACATGATGATGACCGGGATGGGCGGCGCGGTCGCGAAGAGCGCGCCATAGCCCGCATTGAGAAGCACCAGACCGCAAAAGAGGCAGTAGCCCCTCAGGATCCGGCGCGCGTCCTCGGTGCTGCCCATACCCCGGGCCATCCACATGATCAGCCCCGCGCCGACGCTGTGGCAGATGACGACCCGGAGCTGCCCTAGAATCAGCGTCATCACATCCGGGTCGACCGGCCCGGAGATCCACTGCTTGAGCGCCTCCTCGGCGTTCATCGTCATGCCGATCAGCGCCAGGCCGATCACGATGTGGATGGCGGCAAGCACACTAAAGATGGTCTTGGCTTTCATGAGCGACTCCTCTCTTGTTGGCAGCCCATACGGGGGACAGAGACGGCCCTATGGCCTGGCCTGGCGTGGCACAATTGGCGGACGCCATGTGTCGGATGGCGGGAGGTCTCACACGAGCCGCTGCTGAATA
>CALCNF010000229.1 GCA_937897815.1 uncultured Pseudomonadota bacterium
AGCGTCTCGAGCACGTCCGCCGAACCCACGTTCGAGGACACCGCCCTGTTGCCGTGCTTCGCCACCGTCTTGCCGGCGGCCGCGCAGACGAACGCGACCGCCGTTGAGATATTAAAGGTCCCGGCTCCATCACCGCCCGTTCCGCAGGTGTCCAGGAGGTCGGTCGCCACGGGAGTGATGCTCGTCGCGCGCTCGCGCATCGCCTCCACCGCGCCCAGGACCTCGGAGTCGGTCTCTCCTTTCACACACAGGGCCGCGAGAAAGGCCGCCATGTGAACGTCCTCCACCTGGCCGTCCATGATGGCGCCCATGGCTCCCTTCATCTCCTCAAGAGAGATGTTTTGTTTGGAGGCCACTTGTCGAAGCGCGCTCTTAAAGTGTTCTGGTGTCATGGGTCTAGGGCCTCATGTGGCGGAAGCCAGCTTCAGGAAGTTCCCAAGCAGCTCGTCGCCCGCCGTCGTCAAGATCGACTCTGGGTGAAATTGTACGCCCCAAGTCGCGTGCTGGCGATGGGCGACACCCATGATCGTGCGTCCGGCAGGGTCGTCGGTCCAGGCAGTGACCTGTAGGCAGTCGGGAAGCGTGTCCGGGTTGAGCACCAGGCTATGGTAACGCGTCGCCTCGAAGGGATCGGGGAGGCCCGCGAACAGGTCGGTATCCCCATGGGACACCGGGGAGGTCTTCCCGTGCATGATCACGCTGGCCCGCACCACGTCCCCTCCGAACGCCGCGCCGATGCTCTGGTGGCCGAGACAGACCCCGAGCAGCGGGACCTGTCCTGACAGGCGTTGAATCAGGGACACTGAGATGCCCGCCTCGGTGGGCGAGCACGGGCCAGGAGAGACCACCACCGCGTCCGGCGCCCAGTCGATGACCTCCTCGACGGACCACTCATCATTTCGGACCACCTTCGGCAGATGACCCAGCTCACCGAGCAGCTGCACGATGTTCCAGGTGAATGAGTCATAATTGTCGACCATCAGGAGTCTCATGATGGGTCCCCAAAGCGCTCTCTGGCTTCGTCAACGGCGCGTAGTGCGGATCGGGCCTTGGCGCGGGTCTCGTTCGCTTCGGCTTCAGCGACGGAGTCGTACACGATTCCGGCGCCAGCCTGAACATCGAAGTGACCGCTCCTCGCCTCCAGGGTGCGGATCGTGATGCAGAGGTCGAGGTTTCCACCGGTTCCGAGCATGCCTACCGCGCCACCGTAGAACCCCCGTCGGCTCCTCTCGAGCTCGTCGATGATCTCCATGGCGCGGATCTTCGGCGCGCCCGAGAGGGTGCCCGCGGGAAACACCGCTCGAATCACCTCCGCTGGGCCGGCCCCCTGTCGAAGGGCCCCCGTCACGTGGCTCACGATGTGCATGACGTGGCTGTAGCGTTCAATGGTCATGGACTCGGTCACAGCGACCGAGCCCACCTCGCAGATTCGACCCAGGTCGTTGCGACCGAGGTCGACGAGCATCACGTGCTCGGCGCGCTCCTTGGGATCGGCGAGGAGCTCTTCGGCCAGGGCTTCGTCCTCAGCGAGGGTCGCCCCGCGTGGCCGTGTTCCCGCGATCGGGCGCGTCTCCACGCCCCCGTCCGTGACCCTGACCAGCACCTCCGGGGACGCCCCAACGAGGGTGGTCTCGTCGAGCTCCAGGTAGAGCATATACGGGGAAGGGTTGAGGCCGCGGAGCGCTCGATAGACCAAGAACGGGTGCAGGCCGTCGGCCTCCTGGCGAAATCGCCGGCTCAGGACCACCTGGATGGCGTCACCCGCCTGGATGTACTCTCGAATCCGCTCGACCGCAGAGCAGAAGGACTCATCGCTCATCGAAGGTTCTGGGGGCAGGGGGGCCGCCGCTCCCGCTCTCGGCATGGGGGGCATGGGGCTGGCCAGTCGCGCCTCGGCCTCGTCTAGTCGCGCTTGCGCTTCTTCCCAGGCGGAGGCCGCGTCGCAGCCGTCGGGTGTCATCGCCAGAGCTATCAACGTCGCGCGATGGGTGAGGTTGTCACGCACCAGGGTGATCCGAGGCACCATGAAGACGAGCTCAGGGGGATCTTCGCCCCCCGCGTGTCGGTCAGGCAGGCGCTCCATGTTCTTCACGGCGTCGTATCCGAGCGCTCCAACGAGTCCTGCGTGGAACCTGGGGAGATCGGGGTCGTGGTACACGCGGTCTGGATTAAACCGTTCGAGAATCGCGTCGAGCGGGCGCTCCGTCTCTATACGCTCACAGCCTCCATCATCGCTGATCACCTCAAGGTGTGAGCCGTGGGCACGGAAGACCACCCAGGGTTCTGTCCCCATGGCCGTAAACCGGGCCCAACGCTCCCCGCCCTCCACGCTCTCCAGGAGAAAGGACCAGGGGCCGCGCTTGATCCGCCAGAACAAGGAAAGCGGCGTCGAGAGGTCGAGATCACCGCGAACCTCTCGGGCGACCGGGACGGCGTCAAACCGTTCGGCCAGCGCGCAAAACTTCGTGGCATCGAGGGTCATTGTCTCCTCCGGAAGACGCCGATAGTATCCACGGTGACCATGGACCTCAATGTCCTCTATTTCGCGCATGTGCGCGAGCGCACCGGCGTGGCCCGGGAGACGCTTCAACTCGACCCCGGCGCGACGGTCGCCGAAGCGGTGCGAGCGATCGTCGACCGACATCCAGAGGTCGAGCGCCTGCTCCCCTCGGTGCGCTTCGCGCTCAACGGTGAGTTCGTGGACGGGTCAGCGGTGGTTCCGCCCGGGTCCGAGGTGGTCTTGATCCCGCCGATCTCGGGCGGCGCAGGAACCTCGCCTTCGGATCTGGTGGAGTCTCCGCTCGGGCCCGAGAGCATGGAGCTGCTGTGCGATTATGTCTCTGACTCCAGCCATGGAGCGGTGGCGACCTTCACAGGGATCGTGCGCGATCACGCCCGGGGTCGCTCCGTGGACCACCTCTACTACGAGGCCTACCGGCCCATGGCGGATCGGAAGCTTCTTGAGATCGTCACCACGATCGAGCGCGACTTCCCCGGGGTGCGAGTCGCGGTGCGACATCGCCTTGGTCATCTTGAGGTCGGTGAGATCGCTGTGCAGGTGGCCGTGGGGAGCGCTCACCGTCGTCCCGCGTTCGAGGCTTGCGCTCAGGTGATTGACCGCCTCAAAGAGGAGGTCCCGATCTGGAAGAAGGAGACCGGGCCCGACGGATCGGAGTGGGTCAGCGAGGGCGCCTGAGAGCGCTGCTACGCTAGTTCTCCGAAGGGATGAACCGAATCGTCTTGTCGCCAGGCTGCAGAGAGACGACGCCGCTCAGGCGCGCTCCAGCCTCGGTGAACGAGATCTCGGCCGCCGCGGGTTGCCCATTCGCGTCCAGGGCCACGCCCTTGACCTCAACCTGCTTGCTCTTGCTGACCTTGAGGACGCCGATGCGCTCGGTCGCAGCAAAGTCACGATCCCAGTCAATGGTCGTCCCGTGGGTCACGGTCGCGCGTCGAATCGAGATGCCGCCTGTCAGGATCCCGAAGTCGACCATGCAGGTGTTCCCTCGGCACTTGTCCCACCAGGTCGTAGGCTTCGGAGGCTCAGGCTCCGGGGCCGGCTCCGGTGCGACCGGTGCCGGGGTGGGCTCCGCGATCGCGGCCTGCGGTGCAGGAGCGGGCGCGGCCTCCTTCGCCTCGGGTGTCGGCGCGGGAGCGGGAGCGGCCTGCGGTGCGGGAGCGGGGGCCGCATCCGCAACCGCCGCAGCAGGCGCTGCGGCCGTGTCAGTCGCCTCAGGAGGCTGGGGTGCGGGCACCTCGACGGCCATGGACATCAGGCCATAACCGATGACGAATCCCGCCGCGAAGACCGCGACCCAGCCGAAGATGCCCTTGTTCGTTTGTCCACCCATGGACCCATCATAGCGCCACGATCCCGAGGTTCAAGAATTGCATGAAGGTGGGACGACAATTCTCCTTCGATCGGTCTCGGTAGCGCGTCGGATGAATTGTGGCCGTCCGTGTGTTCTGCTAACACCAAGGACCGTCACCGGAACCATTCGGAGGAATCCCCATGATCCGTCACACCTTTATCTTGTTGGCAGCGATGTCGACGCTCGTGTTCGTCTCCTTAGGCAGCGGAGAGGATGCTGGAGCCGAGTCTGTGACCCCCAGCGATTCACTCGCAGAGAATAAAGACACCTCCAAGGAGTTCACGACGAAGGTCGCCTCGGCGAAAATCAAGCGCGGCGCCGAGGGACTGGCCACGCTGACGATCGTCGCGGGCAAGGGCTTCAAGTGGAACAAAGAGTACCCCGCGAAGGTCACCTTCGAGGGGGCGCCGAAGCATGTGACCCTGGCGAAGACCCAGCTCAAGCAGTTCGGTGGAGACTTCAAGACGAGCGACAAGCAGGCCGCTGTCGCGATCAAGATGACCGGCACGGCGGCGGGCAAGGAGACCCTGAAGGCGAAAGCCAAGTTCTCTGTCTGCAACGACACCACCTGCGTGATCCGTGAAGCGAACATCGATGTCGCGGTCAACGTGACGAAATAAGCTGGGGCTGTAGACTCTGGGTAACCCGGAGGAGGCTCCATGGAAGATCTGCGCGTACTTCGAGAGCTTGAGAGGGGCGTACAAGAGCGCTTCAACGCAACCCAGCGCGTGATGAGCTTTGACGAGTATTTCGCACACTTCGCCTCCCAGCCGGTGGCGGAGTTGAGGACAGCCGCGCAGTACATGCGCGACTGCATTGACCATTACGGAAGCGTCGAGCTGGAGCAGCCGACTGGTCACGTCGTCCGTCACCGCATCTTTGATTGTCCATGGGACGACGGCCGGGATCGCCTGGTCGGCCAGGAAGAGGCGCAGCAGCTCTTCTACAGGGCTCTAAACAACTTCATTCGTGAGGGTCGAGTGACCCGACTCGTGCTCTTTCATGGCCCCAATGGATCGGCGAAGAGTTCGTTCATACGTTGCCTGGCTCGGGGGCTGGAGGACTTCTCGGAGCGAGACGAGGGGGCGATCTATCGATTCTCCTGGATCTTCCCATCCGGGAAGCTC
>CALCNF010000230.1 GCA_937897815.1 uncultured Pseudomonadota bacterium
TCGTCCGTGAAGGCTTCTGGGTGGAGTTCTTCCCCGAGGGAGGACGCTCTCGCTCGGGCAAGATGCTCCCGCCAAAGCTGGGCATGCTCTCGATCATCCTCGACGCCATTCGTAGCGGCACCACCCAGGACGTGAAGCTGGTGCCCATCTACGTCGGCTATGAGCAGGTCATCGAGGAGCGCTCCTACATCGCCGAGCTCTCGGGCGCCGAGAAGGAGCGAGAGGGCATCACGGGCCTCCTGAAGACCACGAAGGTTCTCTGGTCCCGATACGGTCGCCTCTACGTCTCCTTCGGCGAGCCCCTGTCCGTGCGCGACGCCCTCGATGACTCAGGCGTGGCGGACCTTCCGTCCGATCACCCGGACTTCCAGGAGTGGGTCCGACGCATGGGCTACAGGGTGCTCGACGGGATCCAGCAGGAGGCCCTCGTCACGCCGAGCGCGGTCACGTCCATGGCGCTCCTCATGAGCGTAAAGCGCGGCGTGCACCGAGAGGAGCTCATCCGCCGTATCGGGTTCATCCTCGCCCTGACCAGCTCGAAGAAGGCGCCCCTCTCGAAGACGCTCGAGCACGCGATGAAGCTGCACCGACAGCCCATCGTCGAGGCCAGCGAGCAGCTCGATGAAGAGGGACTGTCGCGGCTCCCCCTCGCCCTGGGACAAACGGGGCCCGTGGCAGAGGCGCGCGGTATGGCGGCCGTAGACGCGGTGGACGAGGTGCTCCATCGCTACATTGAGGGCAAGCACCTGGCGTCTCACGACTTCGGAAACGCGATCGTCTACACGGTCGTCCCCGAGCGACGCATCCACCTCGATTATTACAAGAACAACATCGTTCACCTCGTGAGCCCCGAGGCGATCCTGGCGACCGCCTATTTCGGGGCATCACGACACGGCGCTCCGGACGACGGAACCCTGCGCACGGCGGCCTACTTCCTCTCGGTGACCTTCAAGTACGAGTTCGTCTACAACCCAGATGGGACCTTCGACGAGCTCTTCGACAGCATCCTGGACTCTTACTTCGAGGCGGGAATCCTCCTGCGTCGGGTTGACCCCCATGATGCCTCCGTCGACCGCATCGTGCTCGCCGACACGGCCGTCGCGAGAGAGACGATGGCCCTGCTGCACGAGGTGCTCCAGCCCTGGCTGGAGTCCTACTGGCTCCTGACCACGGGGATCCGCGAGCTGATCCCCGGGACCACCGACTCCATGAGCGTCAAGGACTTCATCCGCGAGACCCAGAAGATGGCCCAGCACCGCTACCAGGTCGGTGACGTTCGCTGCACTGAGGCCGCGAGCTCCATCAACTTCAAGCACGCGATCGGCGCGATCGAGTCCCTGGGCTACATCGTGCAGCGTCAGGAGGGCCGTGACCGACTGCTGACGCGCGCCCCGCGCGGCGAGAACGACGTCGACCCGATCCCCGCCCTGGCCGAGCGCCTGAGGACCTTCTTCAGCCACTGATGGACGCCCACGATCCGAGAGTTCCCCGATTGGAGGTCTCCAATCGACGCCCCGGCGGGTGGTTCGCGAGGAGCCTGCGCGTCCTGTGGGTTCTGGGCCTCGTTGGGATCATCAGCGCGGGCGCGACCGGGGTCGGCGCGTACATCTACTACGCCCAGGACCTCCCTCCCCTCGAGAACTTCGAGACCATGGAGACCTACCAGCCGACGCGTTTTGAGGCCGCGGACGGACAGCTGGTTGGCCAGTGGAGCGACGGCAAGCAGATCGCCGTGCGATGGGACCAGCTCCCGCGGGAGCTGATCCTCGCGCTCATGGCGGCTGAGGATAAGAGCTTCTTCTTTCATCAGGGGCTCGACATCACGGGCATCCTGCGCGCCGTCTACACGAACCTGATGGCCGGAAA
>CALCNF010000231.1 GCA_937897815.1 uncultured Pseudomonadota bacterium
AGGCTCCGACGCCGTCGACAGGGAGATAGAACGCCCTGGCCATGAGGTACACGCCGATCCCGTTGATGAGCCAGTACACAACGGTGAGCGCCGTGAAGTGGGCGAAAGCGATGGGGCTGGGCAGGCGCTTGAGTCCCCCCACGAACGCGTCACCGAGCTCTACGATCTTGCGAGTGGGTCCGGGCAGCACACGGCCCACCGTCTGGTTGACCAGCGCCATGGTCCGGTCGTGCTTCCAGACCATCAGCCCCAGGAAGACCGTCGCGCCCACGAAGATCGCCAGCGAGAGCCACGCGCCCCAGACGAGCTTGGTGGCTGTCATGGGGTCGTGGGTCGGCAGCAATGACATCACGCTAAACAGCACGAAGGTCACCACGATCCCGTCGACGATACGTTCTACGACCACCGTCGAGAGCACAGCCGAGGTCCGTGTCTCCCCGTCCGACGCGACTTTCACCAGGTAGGGGCGGACGAACTCTCCGAGTCGGATCGGCATCAAGAACATGGCCATGAAGCCCACCGCACCGATGCGATTATGGGTCGTCCAGTCGAGATCGGTGATGGGATCAAGGAGCGGCTTGAACCGGACGACCCGAAGCACGTGAATCAGGGTCAAGATCAGCAGGTAGGGAATCAGCAGACCGAGGTTCATGGCCCAGCCCTGGCCACTGTCCACGCCCTCGCTCGTGAGCGCCTCCAGGTCCACCTCGCCGACGATCATGTGCCCAGACTCGAACGAGACCTCACCCGCGAGCTTGTCCATAGGCCACTGCTCGGCGCTCAACCATACGAAGAGCCCGCCAATGACGAGCCCAAGAACGGTCTTTGATAGGAGGTTTCCCACGCGCAAGCCTTCGGAACATGGAGCCTGAGAACCGGACTCCGTCCGGAACTCGCGATCGTGGGAAGCTAGGGGGACGCCTGAGTCACGTCAACCCTCTCCGTCATCGATGCCCATGCGCTGCTTGAGCTTTGCGAGCGCATCGTCAATCTCGAGGCGCTCGTGCTCTGGGTCACTTTGGGGGGAGTCACCGGGCGTGACGCCGATGATCTCCAGCGTCTCCTCTCCGCCAGGAGCCCCCGGGTGCGCCTCGCTCGGACGAACACCATCCAGCCGACTCAGGAGCGCTTTGGCGCACTGGTCGGCTCCGCCAAACTCCACGCGACTCGGTCGCGGCTCCTCCAGACAGGCCTCCAGCGCGACGCTCACCTCGACAGGAGTCCGTGCGTGGGAAGAGAGCCCTTGTTCGACCGACCAGCCCAGCCCCGTGCGCCTCTCGAGCTCTCCGACCAGGAGGAGCGGAACGCCCGAGGAGAGGGCGGCGACCGCCTGTCGTTCTGACGGGCGCCCGACGACCGCCTCCGCGCCACGAATCCAACCGTCCAGGTCGCTGCCGAACCCAGGCCGCTGGCCCGTGAGGCCATAGAACTCTGCCCGCCGCTTCAGGTGATCATCCACGCTCGGGTCCCCTGAGGGGAGAAAGATCCAGGCGTGCTCGTCAATGGACGCGATGCTCAGCTGGAGCAGTAGACGATCGATCCATCCCACGTCCATTCCGTGGGTCGCGACCGCGAGGTGAGCTCTGCCGTCTGGGAGCGCGCGCGCCGCCTCTCCCTGCCCAGAGAGCACACCACCTGACTCACGAGCGCTCACCACCTCAAGCCCTTGGGCCGCAAATTCAGGGTCCATAGCGAGATGCGGCTCCACGGCCAGCTCACGCGAGGCGCCTAGACGGGCGAAGACGGCCGGCCGCACCCGCTGGGCCACGTCCGCCTCCAGGTAGACCACGCCGCTTGGCGTCGAGTGAGCCCGCGCCATCTGAGCCTCGAGGCCTGTGATATCGACCCCGTCCAGGACCTCTCGGAGGGCGGCTCCAAGGTTCGCAGCGAGGCCGCTCAACCCGGCACCCGTTGGGGGCGATTGCGCCCCCGAGGTCGGAAAGTCCAGGGGCAGGATCTCGACACCTTGGCTGCGCAACGCTGCGATCAGCGCATCGCGCTCCACCGTTGGACGGCCGATGACCCACAGGGCGACGCTCTCGGTGTCGGGTGTCATGGGCTCAGACTATCAGACCATGCATAGGTCCGTCTTCGGGAGTCGCCCCGAGGAGCGCGCGACGCGACGCTTCAACCGCTGCACACGCCGAGTCGCCGCAGGAGAGGGCGCAACAGCCTCCAGTCGGCGCGCCAGACCCAGGGCGCGTGGCAGGTCGCGAGCGCCCCTCGACTCCAACCGAATCAGCCCTCGAAGGGCCTCCTCATGGAGAGGGTCGCGCTCGAGCAGACGCTCCCAGGCGTATCGAGAGCGCTCGGGGAGCAGCGCTCGTCGGGCCGCGACCGCCGCGGTGGCCAGGGCCTCAGCCGTCTCCGTGGCCCAGCTTGGGGCTTCGGTTTCCTGGATGAAATTGGCCAGCACCGCGAGGCCAGAAGCCGGCGCTCGACGACGCAACAAGAGCCGAGCGAGACCATCTCGCTCCTCTGGCTCGCGGTAGATCCGTGGGTCAGGTCGAGATCGGCCGACCACGTGATCGGCGAGGGTCACCATGGAGAGGACATCGTGGAGGTTGTGCTCGATGACCCCCTCGACCGCGCTCGTCTCGCCCGTCCTCAGGAAGTGGTGATAGCAGGCGGGCACCAGATGACCGGGGACGTCATCGACACGATGGAAATCGAGGATCTCGCGCTCGAGCGTACCCAGCCTCGTGTTGGGTAGGCGCTCTCTCTCTAGACTTCGGGTCAGGTGCAAGAGGTCGAGGTGCGGTCGCAACTTGAGGTCACACTCGCGCTCCGTCCAGAGCCTCTGCATGACCAGGCGGCTCCCCAGCACCGTGAGATCGTAGCTCTTCCCATTGAAGGTGATCAGCATGGGGCGCGAGTCCAGCAGCTCGATGAGCACGTGGAGCATGGCGCGCTCCTGAGAGGGGTCGTCGAGGAAGAGCTGGTGGAGGATGAATGAATCGCCCTCGAACAGCCCTACGCCGATGAGGAATGCGAAGGTTCCCGCACCGTGGTCGAGCCCTGTCGCCTCGATGTCGAGGAACAGGGCGTCCCTCGCCACTCGATCCTTGAGGCGAGGATCGCCCGTGAGTTGTGGCAGGTGGGCGAGGGGTTGTGAAGCGTAGGTACCGAGCGCGCGGTCCCCGTGTGTATGAGTGAGCGGGTAGCGGGTGGTGATGACCCGGCATGGGCCGTAAGGGGTGGAACGGAGGGCTCCGCCGAGCTCTCTCTGCGTCGCATCCGCTACGACGAAGAGAGGCTCGACGGAGCGCTCGTCCAGGGAAGAAGAGGGGAGGGCGCGATCAAGGCGCGCGGTAAGGCTGGTCATGGGGAGAGCGCTCCTTGAATCATGGCCCCGATCGCGCGCGCAGCGGAGTGTGTCTCAGCGCTATAGCCCGGGAGCGCCCCCATGCAGGTGGGGCAGCCCGAGCCGGCGCACGCGCAGTCTCCCATGAGCGCGAGGGCGCTCAGGATGAGCTCAGGCATGCGATCGTGGATCTCTGGGGCCAGGCCGACGCCGCCAGGCATGTTGTCGTACAGAAACACCGTCGGGTCGAAGTCGGCCTCATTGCCGGGAGCCGCGGAGGGCGCCGCCGGCCCGCCGACGCGATTGGCGGCGCTCTCGTCGCCCATGGCTCGTCCGATGTCCTGCCCGGCGCACATCAGGGCTACGGTAGCGGTCGTGTGGAGGGCATGGGAGAGGGCACGAAGGCCGTCGACACAGGTGTCACGATGGAAGGGGAGGGCGTCGAGGGCTTCTTGGGACAAAGAGATCCAGCAGGCGGTGGTGTGCATCTCCTGGTCGGGGAGAGTGATGTCTCCGTACCCGACGTTCTCATTCGTGTGGAAACGAATCTTCTTGAACCCTACAACGCGCCGGCTCACCAACACCTCGCCGTGGGCTACCACGACATCCCCCTGTGAGCCGGCGTCCTCCTCGTCGAGCACCGCGACCCGAGTGTGGGTCATGGCGGTCGTGTAATAGTCAGGTTCGACCTTGCGCACGTAGGCCTTGTGGTTCTCATAATCGAGTCGCTCGACCTGATATTGGTGGCTGTCGATGTTGTAGATGGCGTGGTCGTGAAGCGACGTGTGGGCGCTTCGGAAGTCGACCTCTGCGAGGACCCGGTCCGTTGGGACCTCGATGACCACAAAGTTCTCCTCGTGGAAGCTTCGCAAGTTCACGGAGTTGGCGGGGAAGACGCGCGCCATCCAATGGAAGCGGCCCTGGCTCTCGTGGAGGACCTGGTTGCGCTCGAGATGCTCAAGGACCTCGACGGTCTCGGAGGCCTCAAGATCGGCGTAGGTCTCTTGGGGTTCGAATGGGAGCTCAAAGGCTGCGCATTTCATATGGTCGACGAGCACGAACAGGTTTCTTGGATTGATCCGGGCGTGCTCGGGGGAGCTGCCAAGGAGGTGGTCTGGATGGGTCACGAGGAACTGGTCCAGTGCGCTTGAGCGCGCGACGTAGACGGTCAGCGAGCGACCTCCGCGGCGACCTGCGCGGCCGCTCTGCTGCCAAAGCGAGGCGATGGATCCGGGGTAGCCAGCGATGACACATGCGTCGAGGCTGCCGATGTCGACGCCGAGCTCGAGGGCGTTGGTCGCTACCACGCCACGGACCTCACCGGTTCGCAGACCGGCTTCGATTCGCCTTCGCTGAAGCGGTAGGTAGCCGCCTCGGTAGCCTTGGACCAGGTCGGGAGAGAGCCGTGCACGCCGGAGCTCCTCTCGGATGTACTTCAGGATGACCTCGACGTGGAGGCGGCTTCCCGCAAACACGATGGTAGAGACGCCCGAGATCAGTAGGTCGGCGGCGATCTTCGTGGCGCTGCGCACGACTCCGGCGCGGATCCCGAGCTGCGCGTTGACCACGGGCGGGTTGTAGCAGACGAGGTTCTGCTCGCCGGTAGGCGCGCCCGACCTGTCGACGAGCCGCATGTCGAGGTCTGTGAGCTGGCGGGCGAGCTCATGGGGATTCGCGATGGTGGCTGAGCAGCAGATGAACTGGGGCTCGCTGCCGTAGTGCTTCGCGATTCGCCGAAGTCGTCGGATGACGTGCGCGACGTGACTCCCAAAGATCCCTCGGTAGGTGTGGAGCTCGTCGATGACGTCGAAGCGCAGGTTCTCGAAGAGCTTCGCCCAGCGAGTGTGGTGAGGGAGGATCCCAGAGTGGAGCATGTCCGGGTTGGTCATGACCACGTGACCGTGATCGCGGACCGCGCGTCTCGCGTCCGGGGGGGTGTCACCGTCGAAGGTGAAGGTTCCAATAGGCTCACCGACGGCCTCGACGAGATCGTGGAATGCGACGTACTGGTCCTGGGCGAGGGCCTTGGTGGGAAAGAGGTACAGGGCGCGACAGTCTGGCTCTCGGAGCAGGGTGTCGAGGACCGGGACGTTGTAGCAGAGCGTCTTTCCAGAGGCGGTCGGGGTGGTGAGCACCAGGTGCTGGCCCGATCGAACACGCTCCATCGCGTCGCTTTGATGGGTGTAGGGCTGCTCGATGCCACGCCGCCGAAGAGCGTCAAGGAGAGAGGGATGCAGGTCGGGGGGGTAGGCTCCCCATGACGCCGATCGGGGCGGGCGAATGAGATGGCCAGTCACGTGGGAGGCGTGTTGGCCCTCTCCAGTGAGATCTTCAAGGATGTCGTCGAAGGTACGTCGGGGAAACAGTGAAGCGGACATCGGATCTCCTGAACATCCGGCATCGAGCTATCCGGATGTTCAGTGGATCCTAAGGCCTACTGAACAAGTGTCAAGGTTATCGATACATTTGTTCAGTATCCGGGTGCGAGGTGGCTCCCGGGTCATTCGCGCCGGTGGGTTGGACGCGAGTTAGTCCGTCTGAGGGAGCCCTGAGCACGCGTAGAAGGTTGGCGTGCAGCCGTTCTCTTCGCGGCAGGTCGCGCAGTCGTTGTCGCTCGGGCCCAGACACTCAATGTCACAGAAGTCCTTCGCGCACAGCGCGGTCTCTGTGTAGCAGTCGGTGCAGCCAGTCGACAGGTTCACGCCGTCGGGATCGTTGATCGTCTGCTTGATGCAGTCGGTGTAGACCCCGTCCTCCGTGTTTCCGTCGATGTAGCACTGTTTGGCCGTCGCGATCACGAGCTCGGGGATATCCTGAGACTGGTGCGCGGCCAGATCAGCGCCCGACATGCAGGCGCCAGGGCTTCCAGCGTCCGAGGCCACGTCCATGGCTGCGTCCATGGACGCGTCTACAGCTGCGTCCGAGGCTGCGTCCGAGGCTGCGTCCGAGGCTGCGTCTACAG
>CALCNF010000232.1 GCA_937897815.1 uncultured Pseudomonadota bacterium
AGGAGCTTCCTCTTGCCCCTCTTTGAGCGGGTCGATGCTCTTCAAGCTGTTTAAGGGGACGCAGATGGGCTCCGATGGGTCGTTCGGATCGCAGCTCCAGACCGAACACCCAGCGCCTCCCTGAACAGGGTCTTCATTGCAGGGTTTCCCGAGTTCCAAGAACGATTCATCGATCTTTCCATCGCAGTCTTCGTCCTGGCCGTCACAGAGCGCCTCGACCGCGCCGGGGCCGTCGTCGCCGCTGCATTGGATCTCTCCGTCCGAGGTGCAGGCGAGAAAGCCTCCAATGCATTTATCGGAGTCATCGCCATCACAAGGGTCTCCAACCGTGGGGATCCCCTCGTCGGTCTCTCCATTGCAGTTGTTGTCGATTCCGTCGCAGATCTCCTCAGGGAGCGCCCCCTCGCACAGGCCTGCGCCTGAGCAGGCGTCACCGCTCGTGCAGCTGTTCCCGTCGTCGCATTGGCTGCCCGGGGGCAGGAACACGTCCACCACGCAGGCGCCAAGACCGTCGCACGTCGATGTACCGACGCACTGTGCGCCCGCGAGGTCGCACGGGGAGTCGTCGCTCTTCTGCAGCGTGACGCACACGTTGGCGTCGCTGCAGCTCGTGGTCGTGCACGGGTTGCCGTCATCTGGGCATTGGTCGTCCTGCTTGCAGTCGCACTCTCCGAGCGGATTGGTGCACGTGCCGGTGGCCGCGTTGCACAGATCCTCGGTGCACGAGATGTCGTCGTTGCACAGCGTGTCATCCGCGACCAGGACACACGTTCCGGTCTCGGGATCGCAGCTGCCTACCGTGCACTCCAGCCCGCCGGGACAGGCCTTCTCGACCCCCGCGACACACACGCCGTCGTTGCAGGTGTCGCCGACCGTGCACGGGTCAGCATCATCGCAGGGAGTCCCCGCGTACTTGAGAGATTCACAGCGACCTGGAAAGCCAGCGGGACAGCCGTCGCCGGTGCACGCTTGGCACGTGACAGCAATGCACTCGTTGTCGCTCTCACAGCCCGCATCCGTCTCACACCCCGGGCACTGCAGCGCGTCGATGACGTTGCTGCAACCCACTTCGGCGTCGCACGAGTCGACCGTGCATGGGTCTCCATCATTGCAAGGGCTACCGGTCGACGGCGCGACGTGTACGCAGCCCACAAACACCATCGATTCGCATTCTTCTCCCTGACAGTCGCATTCCTCTTCGCTGCACGTGCTCACCTCGCACAAGTCTTCAGTGCAGGGGATCCCGTCGTCGTCACATCCGTCCTCGTCGGTCTCGCCGTCGCAGTCATTGTCGACCCCGTCGCAGATCTCGTCTTTGCCAGCGAAGTCCTCATCGATCTCACCGTCGCAGTCCTCATCCTCCCCGCTGCAGATCTCTGCGCGAGGGAAGCATGAAGGGGTCGGAACGTCCGGTAGGCCCTTCGCGGTCAAGCGAAGCCAGAGGGTCCCGCGAGCCCCCGCGGGGACGACGAGTTGCCCACCCGCGAGGGCCATCTTGGAGTTCTCGTTGCTCTTCTGGTGGAAGCCGGTCACCCCGATCCGGACGTCCGAGTCATCGAACTCGTTTAGAAAGTCAGCGAGGTCGAAGACGTAGCCCTTCTCATGAAGCGGAGGCAGCTCGGGGAGCAGCTTCCAGTAGGACTCATCGTCGCTCGACTTCAAGATCACCGGATCGTCATCGGAGCCATCGACCAGGCCCACAACGAGGAGGTGGGTCAGAGCGTAATCCGGATCAACCGGTTGGCTCTCCACGATCAGCAGGGTGCGCTCGACCGGTGTGACCTCCTGCTGGCAGCCCGTAGACGGCACGCCAAGCAACATCATGGCTGCCAGCGCACAGGTCACGCGGCGCGCGAAGGGACGCAGAGACCGCTTGGGGCTACTTGTGGTCATGGTGCAAAGTCCCTCCACGGGGGCGATCCTCTCTAGGGTCTCTTCTGGATTGTAACGATCAGCGGACGTGGAAAACAGAAGGTTCGTTCGTAATGGAGCGCTCTTCAGCGCGAGATTCGAGATGGGTCATTCGCATGTTTGGTTCACTACGGTGAGCTCCGCCGCGGCGTTCAGGAGGTAGAGGGTATCCCCCTGGAGGACCAGATCAGTGAAGGTGCCGTCGTGGGTCGTGGTCCATTCAGCGATCAGGCCTCCATCGCTCGTCGGCACCAGGCGCGTCACATCAAAGCTCGCGGCATCTTCCTGGATCTGGGTCACTGCATAGACGTCGGCCCCCTGCGTGTGGACCTTGGCGACGCCCGTCGGCTCTCCGCCCGTCGGCTGCGGTGTCCATAGCAGGGACGCTGGACCGAGCACCGCGCCGCTCTCCTCCTGCTCAAAGATCTCACTCTCGTACAGGCCGGCGGTCCCTCCGGCGATCAGGAGTCGATCGTTTTCGTCTCCTGCTGCCTTGAGGACCGCCACATGGGCGGCAGCCCCCTGAGGAAGCGACAGCTTCTCTTCGATCAGCTCAGGGGACGTCGGACTTGCCCCTGCTGATTGCCAGCCACCCACGTCGATGCTCTTCACAGTGCCGCCCATCAGAGCAAACAGCCGCCCATCCGAGTAGAGAATGTCGTCCGGCGTCCCGAGCTCGGGTTCATCCCACGGGGCTGAGAGGGGGCCCGTAAACATCGCGTTGTTCGGCACCGGTTGTATGTGGAGATCGCCGGCCTGGCTCAGCATATAAAACGCTGCATCACCCGCCTGGACCGCTTTGACACCAGCAACTGAGGCGGAGAGGATCAAAAAGGCGCTCGACCCATCCTCATTGAGCTTGTAGGCGCTCACGTTGTCGGGGGTGGTGACCAGCGCGAAGGTGGCCGGATTCGCCCCCAGGGTGTAGCTGGAGACCACCTCCAGATCACGGACATCCAGCTGGTCATACTGGGGTGTTCCGGACGAGGGGTTGGCAGGC
>CALCNF010000233.1 GCA_937897815.1 uncultured Pseudomonadota bacterium
CCAAGGGTCTGTCGCCTGGGCGCTGACGGTTGGACCTGCGGCACCGTATGCACCGGAAGCGGCCTTCCGCCTCGTTCGCTGCGCGCGCTGGACGAACCAGGCTGACAGGCGGGGGCGCCATGACGTAGGCTCCCGGTCCATGAGCAACGACACGTCAAAGCCGCGACTCACGCGGATGGTCTCCTGCGCCGGTTGAGCCGCTAAGTTGAGCCCGGAGGTTCTGGGCAGAGCCACAGCGTCGATCCAAAGGCAAGCAGATGAGGACCGTGTGGTCGTCGGATTTCAGACCTCCGATGACGCTGGAGTCGTGCGCCTGGACTCTGGGGCTTGCCTGGTTCAGACGCTGGACTTCCTGACGCCTATCGCGGATGACCCGTATACCTATGGAGCCATCGCGGCGGCCAACGCGCTCTCCGATGTTTACGCCATGGGTGGACGACCCGTGAGCGCCCTGAACATCCTCTGCTGGCCGGAGGGCGATCTGGACGAGGCGATCCTGACGGAGATCCTCAAGGGCGGTCTCGACAAGGTCAAAGAGGCCGGAGCAGTGCTCCTCGGTGGCCACTCGGTCAAGGACGGCGAGCTGAAGTACGGCTTGTCGGTCACGGGAGAGATCGAGGAGCACCGTGTCTGGACCAACGCGGGTGCCCTGCCTGGGGATGTGCTCGTCCTCACGAAGGCGCTGGGCACGGGGATTATCTCAACCGCGCTCAAGCGTGACGCGTGCAGCGAGACCTCCTGGGTGGCCGCTGAGGCGAGCATGCTGGAGCTGAACAGGGCGAGCGCCGAGGCCATGGAGGGCCTTGAGGTTCACGCGGTGACCGATGTGACTGGCTTTGGCCTGGCGGGGCATGCCTGGGAGATGGCGCGCGGGAGCGGCGTCGTCATCGAGATCGAGGCTGCGTTGATGCCAGAGCTTCCAGGCGCTCGTGACCTCGCGGCCGCTGGGTATGTCACGGGTGGTTCCCGATCCAACCGGGCCTATGTGGGCGCGGGACTGGTCGCGGAGGGGGCGTCCGAGACGGACCTCGCCCTCGCTCTGGATCCCCAGACCTCGGGGGGGCTCCTCATAGCGCTCCCCGCGGCGGACGCTCAAACGCTGATCGACGCCAAGCGGGGAGTCGCCATCGGGCGCGTGCTCGCGGGTGAGGCGCGAGTCACGCTCGCGTGAGCATCGCGCACATGCGCGGTTGCGCGGGAGCGCGCGACTGATATGCTCCTGGGCCGATGATGCAGCGCATGTCCCAGTCTGAGATCATCGGTGGCCTTGTGGCGCTCCTCGGTGAGGCGCGAGTCAGCACGAGCGCGCCCGATGTCATCGCCATGTCAGCCGATCTCTGGCCGAAGGCGCAGATCTGGAAGATGAGCGGCGAGGTGGAGCGGCATCCACCCGACTGCGTCGTGTGGCCAGGAACAGAGGCGGAGCTCTCTGCGGTCGTCGCCTTCTGCGCTGAGCACGGTATTCCCATCGTGCCTTACGGCGGGGGCTCGGGTGTGTGCGGTGGCACCGTCCCGATCCACGGTGGCGTCGTCGTGGACGTCAAGCGGATGGAGGGCGAGGTCGAGATCGACCGCGCGTCGCTGACTGTGGTGGCGCCCGCCGGGATCAACGGTCAGCACCTGGAGGACCGCCTGAACGCCAATGGCCTCACGCTCGGGCATTTTCCCTCGTCGATCATGTGCTCGACCCTGGGCGGATGGCTCGCCGCGAGGTCGGCAGGCCAGTTCTCCTCTTGCTACGGAAAGATCGAGGACATGGTCTTGAGTCTCCGCGCGGTGCTCCCCACCGGGGAGATCGTCGACACGGAAGACCGGCAGTCAGGTGACCCTGACTGGACTCAGGTGCTGGTGGGCAGCGAGGGGACCCTCGGGCTGATCACCTCCGCGCGTCTGCGCGTCCATCCGTCAGCGAAGCACCGCTGGCTACGCGGTTTCCGTTTTCACCATCTCCATGACGGCCTTGAGGGCATGCGACAGACCATGCAGGCGGGCCTTCGCCCGATGGTCTTCCGGCTCTACGACCCCCTGGACACGTTCATCGCGATGAACACGGGGAAGTCAACCGATCGAGGGGGGCTGATCGACCTGCTGCGGTCCAGCTCGTCGAGCAAAGAGCAAGGGAGCGGTCCTGCTACACGGCTGTTCCAGGGGCTCGCTCGTGCGGGCATGTCCGGCGGGCTGGCGGTGCCGGCGGCGCTGAATCGATTCGCCCAGGCCTTGCCGTCGAACTGCAAGATGGTCGTAGGCTTCGAGGGGCCTGAGGAGGCGGTGCGCATCCAGTCCGAGCGCGCGGCGACGATCCTGCGTCGAGAGGGGGGCGAGGACATGGGCGCGGGTCCGGGCGAGCACTGGCTGGAGCACCGCTACTCGGTCTCCTTCAAGCAGAGCCGGATCTACCAGGCCGGCGCGTTCGTGGACACGATGGAGGTGAGCACCACGTGGGATCGGCTGGAGGCGCTCTACGAAGAGGTGAAGAAGGCCGTGGGACCCCACGCGTTCATCATGGCTCACTTCTCCCACGCCTACCGTGAGGGGTGCAGCATCTACTTCACGTTCGCTGCGTCTCGAGGTGCCGGTGACCGGGCGGAGGCCCACTACGAGCGGATCTGGCAGAGCGCGCTGAGCGCCGTTCACAGGGCGGGCGCCTCCGCGAGTCACCATCACGGCGTCGGTCTGCTGAAGAGAGACGCGATGGTGGAGGAACATGGAAATATGCTGAGGGTCTGGCGTGTCCTCAAGGACACGCTCGACCCCAAGGGCATCATGAACCCCGGGAAGCTCTTCCCGGATGGGGCGGGTGGAGCATGACGCGCGACGCCATACGCTCGATTGGTGCCCTCGATGAGCTCAGGCAGATCCTGCCCACCGAGCAGATCGAGAGCCACGGGAAGGAGTCGGGAAGCGGCTCGTATGC
>CALCNF010000234.1 GCA_937897815.1 uncultured Pseudomonadota bacterium
CCCTCTGTCGCCTACAAGGTCCTGGGCGCCCTCGCGGCTCTAGGTTTCCTCGTCGGGCCCTTGTATCCACACCTGCTCGACCCTGATTATGGGGCGCGCTCTACCCGGCTCGTGGAGCGTCACCTGAACACGATGCCCGAGGACGCTCGCCTGATCCTCTGGGAGGACTATGACCCCGCGACGATCTGGTACGCCGAGAAGTCGGCGGCATTCTATTCGGCAGACGAGCGCTTCTACAGCGCTCAGATGTCGGTGGACATGATGCGACGCAGCGGGGCCGTCGTCTGGGCGGATGAGCGCGCGCGGGAAGCCCTGATCGCGGCCGAGGATCCCATCTATTTTGTCGCGCCCCTCGAGCGGAGCGATCTCCTCGTCCGGTGGTCGGAGCACGCGAGCGTTAAGCGTCGCGTGCGCTTCGTCCGAGATCCCGAGATCGGCCGGATGGTGGCCATCTGGGGGCCCCAGCGATGAAGCTCTCGTTGTCCACGCGCATCTTCCTGGGCTTCATCATCGTCGTCCTGGCCTTCGGAGCCGCGAGCGTCTACACGGTGATCCGCATGACGGAGCTGCAGCGCTCGGTCACCGTGGTCTGGCAGGAGGTCATGCCTGTCTCCACAGATCTGAAGGAGCTCTCGCGCCGCCTCCGCTCCCCCGAGGAGTTCCTGACGGTCCGGCGCCCCAGCGACCAGCAGTGGATCGAGCGGCTCCTGCCACGGGTGGACCCCTTCAGGCACCTCGAGGAGGTCGAGACGCGTCTGGACGCTATCGCGGCCAACCCTCAGCTCCCCAGCGCGGACGTCGCGCCCCTGGCGAAGGTGGCGGAGCGGCTGCGCACGTTTAGAACCGGGCCGACGCTGGTCCGCGCCCTGAAGGCCGACGCCGCCGGGATCCCCGAAGGAGTCGAGGCCGCTGAAGAGAGCCGACAGTTCTATGAGAACCTGGTCGGAATCGTGATCAGTCGGGCGAGCAGGGGAGAGCTCGTGAAGGGCGATCCAGCCGCGCGCGCCGTGATTCGAGCGCTCCGGCGGATCAACCGAGCGGTGATCAGCGCCTCCCGTGGCGTGGCGGACCCCATCGCCGCGCTCAATGAGCGGGCGGCCAGCGAAGAGAAGGCCGCGACCATGGCGGTGATGGTCATCGGAGGCGCGGCGCTGGGCGTCTCGCTGTTGATGTTGATCATGATCCAGCTGAGCTTGCGCCCTCTGGGTTTTCTGCGAGACGGCGTGCGCCACATCGCGGCCGGGGACTACAGCGATCGTGTCTCTGTGCGCTCTCGCGACGAGATCGGCGCCCTCGCGGGGGAGTTCAACACCATGGCGGCCGCGCTTGAGGCCCGCGATGAGGCCCTGCGCGAGCAGCGAGAGGCCCTGGTTCGCTCCGAGCGACTGGCCATGGTGGGCAAGATGGCGGCCCAGATCACCCATGAGATTCGAAATCCCCTGTCCTCTATCGGGTTGAACGCAGAGATGCTCGAGGACGAGATCACGGAGCAGGAGGGGGACGCCCGTCCCCTGCTCGGCGCGATTCAGAGCGAGGTCTCCCGCCTCACCGAGATCACGGAGAATTATCTCCGATACGCCCGCTTCCCCAACCCGGATCTGGAGCCGAGCTCCCTGAGCGTTGAGGTGCTGACCTGCCTCCGCTTCCTGCAGCCAGAGATCCACGAGTCCTCCATCGAGCTCGACGCTCCCTTTGAGCTCCTTGAGCGCGGACTTGCCCCCGATGTGGAGGTGGACGCGGACCAGCTCCGTCAGGCTGTTTTCAACGTCGTTCGGAACGCCATGGACGCCCTTCGTGAGCGTCCTGAACCGCGTGTGATTCGCGCGCGCTTCGGCGTCGAGTCTGACACCGCCTTCGTCGAGTTCACGGACTCGGGTCCAGGCCTCGAGGCGGAGATCGCCGACGGGATCTTCGAGCCCTTCGTGACCGGCAAGAGCGGGGGAACGGGTCTGGGCTTGTCTCTGACCCAGCAGATCATTGAGGCGCACGGAGGCGCGGTCCAAGTTGAGGCTCAGAGCGATCCACTCGGCGGCGCGCTGTTCAGGATCGAGCTGCCTCGGATCGGCGGCGCCGGGTCGGCGACGACCACGAGCTGATCCTGCGCCTCTCTGCGGAGGCCCGATGGACGCGTTCCCACGCGACTTCTTCGCTTCTGGGCATCATGGGAGGAGCGCAACTCGAGTGGGTGCGGTTGTCCCTGCTCCCGATTGGCGGTACAACCGATCTTCGATCTTCGGAGGCTCGATGGAATTTTCCGTCATGACCTACAATATCCACCTGGGTCTGGACAGCGACCTGGAGACCCTGGCTGGAATCATCGGCGAAGCGGACGTCGTCGCCCTTCAAGAGGTCGGCAACGACTGGTTTGAGGGTGCGGAGGGACACCAGGCCCAGCAGCTGGCGAAGCTCAGCGGCCTCAACCATTATCGCTTCGCGGCCGCGCGCACCGTCGTCCCGGGGAGCGATCCTCCTGAGGCCCGCAGCGCGCCCACCGCGGAGGACCGCCCCGGCTGGGGCGTCGCCCTGCTCTCGCGCTTCCCGCTCGGACCCTGGACCCGGCATCGCCTGCCCAAGCGTCAGGATCTTCAGCGCTGTATCCTGTCCGGAACGGTGGTCACCCCATCGGGTCCGGTCACGGTGATGGTCACCCACCTCTCCCCTTGCGACGCCGACCGAATGGCTCAAGGCGGAGCGGTCGTGCGTCACGCTCAGACCCAGGCCTCTCCCCTGATGGTGCTCGGAGATCTGAACGCGGAGCGAGAAGACCCGGCCCTGGAGGGCCTGGAGCGCTTCCTCGTAAACGCCTCCCAGGACCCGATGCCGTCATACCCCTCCGCCGCTCCAGAGCGCGCCGTGGATCACATCTACGTCTCCAGCGAGATGACCGTGGTTGGAGAGGCCATGCCCGTGCCGATCATGGGCTCGGATCATCTCCCCGTCATGGCCCGTCTCTCCCTCTAGAGGGCGTCTACGCGGGCGTCTCCCCGCTCAGGGATAGCAGGTATAGATGGGCCACCATGCGGAGTCCGCGTAGGGTCCATAGTTGTGGAAGGGCCCGCCCAGGTTGTGGGTACCGCAGGTCCCGTTTCCAGGGTTGCACCACATGCCGTGCGCGCAGCAGCTGAAGGTGCCAATGGACGAGTATCCGAGCTGGCTCGCGACGGAGCTCAGGGTCTGGGAATCCCAAGGGACGCTCACCTTGGGGCCCGTCTTGGACTTGCCGATGGACGCGCAGGCCTGCGCGTGGCTCTGATCGACCCCTGACAGCGAAGTGGCCATGACCCAGCAATAGCCGTGCATGCTGGCGCTTCCGGGGGGACAGGAGCCCAACTGGCAGTCCGAAGGACAGGAGTCTCCGTCATTCTGATTGCCGTCGTCACAGGTCTCCCCGGGATCCAGCTCGCCGTTTCCACAGCACGAGGTCTCCAGCTCCTCGACGCAGTTCCCCGAGGCGTCACAGTAGGAGTCCGTGCACGCGTCATCGCTCTCGCACACCTTCTGCTCGCCTTCGCATTGGCCGATCGAGCAGGTGTCGTTGAGGGTGCACGGGTTGCCATCGTCGCACGGCAAGGCGTTGAGCTCGTAGGTGCACCCTCCCTGATCCGTGCAGGAGTCCGTAGTGCAGGGGTTCCCATCGTCACAGGCGTTCTGATTTTGATCTCCGGTGCACACGCCGCCCGAGCAGGTGTCGTTCGAGGTGCAGCCCTGGCCGTCGTCACAAGGGAGGTTGTTGTTCGTGGTCACACACCCGATCCCAGGCTCGCAGGTGTCGTTGGTGCAAGGGTTGCCGTCCTCGCACTCCATAAAGGCGATCCCGAGGCACTGGCCGCTGCTGCATTTGGCGAGAGTCGAGCAGGGATCTCCGTCATCACAGAGATCGAAGTTCGGCGGGTTCTGACAGCCCGACTGGTGGTCGCAGGAGTCGTTTGTGCACGGGTTGTCGTCGTCGCAGTCCAGGGGCTCGGTCCCGATGCAGAACCCATTGAGGCAGTAGTCAATGGTCGTGCAGGGGTTCCCATCGTTGCAGTCGGCCGTGTTCGCGGGGTGAAGACACAGGCCGTTCTCACAGACGTCCTCCGTGCAGGGGTTCAAATCCGCGCAGTCCTTGGGATCGCCCGAGCACAGGGCGCCGTCACAGGCGTCGTTGACCGTGCAGGGATCTCCATCGTCGCAGGGCCCTGGCGCGAGGACGTGGATGCACCCGAGCTCTGGATCGCACACATCGGTGGTGCAGTCGTTCTGGTCATCACAGGTCAGCGCGCTCGAGCCGACGCAGGCCCCGTTCTCGCAAGTGTCGACGAGGGTGCAGACGTTGTTGTCATCGCAGCCGTTGGTGTTGTTGGCGCTCGAGCACCCGGTCTCGGAGGCGCACAGGTCATCTGTACAGGGGTTCCCGTCATCGCAGTTCGGGGGCTCCCCCGGCACGCAGGTGCCCCCGGCGCACGTATCGTTGACCGTGCACAGGTCCCCGTCTTCACAGGGGGCGGTGTTCAAGGGGTGCTCGCAGCCGAAGTTCTCCGTGCAGATGTCGTCTGTGCAGGGATCGCCGTCATCGCAGCTCACGACCGCCACGCCGACGCACACGCCCGCCTGACAGGTGTCATCCTCTGTGCACGGATCTCCGTCGTTACAGGCGCCCGCGGCCGGCGTGTGATCACAGCCAAACCCGTCGATGCACACGTCCTGGGTGCAGGGGTTTCCGTCATCACAGTTCAGAGGGGTTCCGCCCCCGCAGGTCTTGTTCGCGCAGCCCTCCCCGAGGGTGCAGGGGTTTCCGTCATCACAGGGGGCGGTGTTCGACGGGAAGTAGCAGCCGAACTCCGGGTCGCAGACGTCATCGGTGCACGGATTGGTGTCCTCACAGACGAAGGGGACCGTCCCGCTGCAGACGCCCCCGACACACTTGTCCTGGGTGGTGCACAGGTTCTGGTCGTCACAGAAGCCCGCGATGGCCAGGTTCAGGCAGCCCTGAACCGGATCACAGGCGTCAGAGGTGCAGGGGTTTCCGTCATCACAGTCCAGGCTCTGTCCCGCCACGCACGTTCCGTTGAGACAAGCGTCATTGGCCGTGCACGCGCTGCCGTCGTCGCAGGGACCCACCGCCGAGGTGTAGACGCAGCCGACCTCCGGATCGCAGGCGTCGTTCGTGCAGGGGTTCTCGTCGTCGCATGACAGGGGCACCGCGCCCAGACATTGGCCCTGAGAGCAGCCCTCGCCGATCGTACAGGCGTCGCCGTCGTCACAGGCGATGCCCTCGTTGTTGATCCCCGTGAAACACGTCCCGCTGGCGGGCTCGCACCAGGTGGCCTTACAGAACGAGTTCGGAGAGTCCGGGAGCTCACAGGTGACGACCGTGTCAGGGTCGGTGACGCAGGTGTAGGGCAGCGCGCTGGTGTCACAGACCATCACACCATTGCAGGCGTTCCCATCGTCGAGCGCGGCGCAATCCAGATCGACCAGGCACTCGCAGGGTTGAGCCTCTCCCACGCAGCCCTCGAGGGTGCAGAGGTCGTTGATCGTGCACGGGTCGTCGTCATCGCAGGCCTCGAGCGTCGGCTCGTTCACGCAGCCGAGCGCCTGGTCGCATGAGTCCTTGGTGCACGGGTTGTCATCATTGCAGTAGACGCCCTTGCCCAGGCAGAAGCCTGTGTCGCAGTGGTCGTCTTCGGTGCAGGCGCTCTCGTCGTCGCAGGGGCCTCCAGTGAGCAGGTCGTAGACGCACTCCTGTCCGTCACAGGAGTCACCTGTGCACGGATCGTCGTCGCCACACGTGTCCTCATCGGTCTCCCCATCGCAGTCGTCATCGACCCCATTGCAGACCTCGGGCACGGGCTCGGAGACGCTGCACTCGGACAGGCCCTCGATCGTGCAGGTCTTCACGCCGACGCAGGTCCCCCCCTCTCCCGTCACCGAGCAGGTGGTCTGCAGCGCCAGGTTGATCGCCTTCTCCGAGCACTCGCACACGCCGGCCTCCTGGACGCACTGAAGGCTGGTACCTCCGGTGGCCGTGAGGGCCTCGACACAGTCGAAGCCATCCGGGCAGTCCGAGCTGGTGGCGCAGGGGCTCCCGCAGAACATCCCCTGAGGACCGTAGTCCACGCAGACGTCCTCGACGCCCGTGACGCTCGTGCATCCCGCCGTGTCTACGCAGGGACGACACAGATGGGTGTGGTCGGAGACGCACAGGAAGGCGACATCACCGCCGGAGGTCTGGACCTCTTTGCAGCTCCAACCCTGGGGACACGCCTCTTCGCAGGTGTCTGTGCACACCTGGTCACCCAGGTGATCGACGCACCATCCGCTGATGCAATCGTCAGCGTCGTTGCACGGCTCGCCGAAGCAGCCGGCGCCGGCCTCGCAGCCCTCAGCGCTGTCGGTCTCGATGTCCTCCTCTGGGGAGGGTCCGGATCCGTCGCCGACGTCGGCCTTGGCGACGTCATCGCTCTTGGTATCTCCGGTCAACTGATCCAGGGAGGGGGTCGCGTCAAAGGGAGTCGCGTCTCCCAGACCTACGTCCGGGCTCCCGGCGTCCTCGCTACCCGGGACCGCGATCTCGGATTGGCCACAGCCGATCATCAGGGCCAGTACGCTGACCAGGCAGATCTTTCTCAGGCTCATCGTTCCCCCCAGGCTCTCTCGCGCTGCCCTCATCGTCCCAGAGCGCGTCGGTCGTCACAACTCTCGGCCGCCCATTTAGTTCGCTTTAGGTCCGTAAAAGACGACCCAGGAGGCCATCTTGATCGAGGGCATCGAGCCCTCTGGATCTACCGTGAACGCCACATAGGGTTCACCTTCGCGGTCCGCGGCATAGGTGAGTGTCTGTCCTTCGCCCAGGGCTTCGGTGATGTCCTGTCGGTGGAGCGTGACCTGGCCGCCGGAGCACCAGCCCGCGCGCCACTGGGTCCACAGACCGAATTGATTCGGCGTGACCCCCGACTCCAGGTCCAGACACGGGTCTGGCTCCCCGGGATCTTCGAACACCTGGGTGAACACGGTCTCTCCGACACCGACGTGATGGGCGTGGCTACAAGCGGCGGCGCATCCATCCACCGTACCGGTCTCTCCGTGTCCTGTGATTCGGGTCACGAGCTCGGCGCGGGTCGCGTCTTCCGGGGCGACGACGTCGACGCTCGGCTGCTCCGTGCAGTAGGCCACGTCGAAGCCCTGGCCCTGGGTGTGGTTCCACAGGGGGGTGGCGGCGACCGGGCGCTCGTCGCGTCGGAGATTCGCGAGCACCAGCCGGATCTCGACCCAGACGGCGTGCTCGGATCGGACCTCAAAGGTCGTGTCTTCTCCTGAGCCCAGCAGCGGCAGGAGCGGGGAGGCGTCGATGAGCCAGGAGCCGGACCGCGCATAGGGAGTGACCCACCGGGCGAGCTCGACCTCACAGGTCCCATCCGCGTCGCACACATAGAGCTGGACGGTGTTGGGCACTGAGATGCAGCCGCCCGTTGGCCCCTCCTTATCGTCCGTGCAGTGGACATGGGCCTCGATGGCCAGGGAGTCCAGCGCGTCCAGCTGAGCCTGGCTCGGGAGCGTTACGGTCGCCTGGGCTGATTCCGAGGGGGAGAGCCCGACCTTGTCGAAGAGCGTCAGGGACACACCCTCCCGCGCAGCGGCCGCGCTTCGGGCCTCATGCTCGCCATTGTAGCCCCAGGGCTCGTGACCAAAGAAGCTCAGCGACGAGGTCTGGACCGAGGTGTCGTAGAGCGCTCCGAGCGAGCGCCAACGCTGATACCGATCGACGCCGAACTTGTAGGAGCTCGACGCGTTGATGCGCTCATCGAGGGGGCCGTCGAAGCTCCCGACCTTCTCGGATACGTAGTGGACTCGCTCCTCCCAGTGGGCGCGCAGCTGAGCGCTCATCTGGTTGAGGGCGCTCGTGACGCGCGAGCGCATCGAGGCCACGTCGGTCTCGTGGTTGTCATCAAAGGAGCCGAACACGATGTGCGTGTTCAGGGGCAGCGTCGCGAACAGGTCCTTGGGATCATCGCCCCAAAGGGTCGCGCTCTCGGGGGCGACCGGATAGTGGAACAGGAAGAGGACCGAGTCCTGCCCTGTCCAGGCCTGGGCCAGGGAGAAGGCGCCGCTCTCTGTGGGGAATGAGACGTCTCCAGCGACGTCCCCGTCGTTCGCCCCATAGGGCCCGTCGCTCCAGGGGACCGCCAGATCCACCGCGCAGGTCGCGCCTGCCCAGCCGTCCGCACAGGTGCACGCGCCGCTCCCCTCGAGCCCGTCCTCGCAGGCCCCGTTCACGCAAGCGCACGAGCCGCACTCCGGGCCGAAGTAATCGGGCGCGCACACCGAACAATCAGAGCCGGTCCACGCCGCGCTGCATTCGCAAAGCCCCGTGCTCTCGTCACACACGCCGTGACCGTTGCAGTCGGTGACGCAGAGGGATTCGACCACCTCCTCGTTCACCTCTTCGGTCGTGTCGCCCGCGACCGTGTCGCTCGCGTCGATGACGTCCGGCTCCTCGATGATCGGGGGCGGGGGATCAAAGCACGCGGAGCACAGGACCGCGCAAACTAGAAGAATCACAGCTGACCGCATGAGGCGACCTCCTCACGCCGATGGTCCCAGAGGGACCCGGTCGGCTCAAGAAACCTGGCGCTCTCCCTCGCGACTCAGCCTTCGGACTGCGGATCGCTCTGGCCTGCGGCCTCGAGCTCGGCGACGTGAGCGAGCACCTCCCTACGGTCGTCTGCGTCCGGTCGCACCTGCAGGTAGCCCTGGTAGGCGGCGGAGGCAGCCAAGAGGTTCCCCTGGGCCTCTTGGGCCGAGGCCAGGTTGAACCAGGCGTCCGAGGAGAAGGGGTTGGACTCGAGGCACTCCTGGTAGGCAGCGGAGGCCTCCGAGAAGGCGCCAGCGTCGCTGAAGGCGTCCCCGAGCAAAAGGAGCGCCTCCCAGTGATTGGGGCGCTCGACGAGGACCGTCCTCAGGTGTCCCGCCGCCGCACCAGGATCGCCCTTCTCCAAGAGCATATCCGCCAGCTCCACGAGACCATCGACGTGATTGGGGACGAGCTCCAGGAGACCCTCGACCCGCACCCTGGCTTGATCGTTGAGGCCCGCGGATCGCTCAAGCCGGGCCAGCATCAGCACCGCCTCTCCGTCGCGCCCGTCGGCGGCCACCACGTTCTCCAGTAGCGCCCTCGCGCGGTCGTCGTCTCCCGACTCCGCGGCGTCGAGCGCGTCGTTGAAGGCCTGTGCGTAATCGGTGCTCACGTCTGCTCCCGTCTTGCGCCCTTGTCGCCGCTGGACGCAATGGTAGGGTCTCGAATTATGACCAGCCTGTCGATCGACCCCCAGGATACCATCGCAGCGATCGCTTCTGCAGTGGGCGGGGGCGTGGGCGTGATTCGGATCAGCGGTTCGGATGCGGAGTCCATCCTCCGGCGTCACTTCAGGCCGCTACCGATCACGTTAGAGCCCCGAAAGATGATCCACGGCTGGTGGCATGATCAAGACGGCACGCCCGTGGATGAGGGGCTCGCCGTGTTCATGGCCGGCCCTCGCTCCTACACGGGTCAGGACGTGGTGGAGCTTCAGCTTCATGGCGGCGCTCTGAGCCTCACCCAGAGCCTCGCCGTGTGCCTCGCTGCGGGGGCTCGACGGGCTGAACCAGGGGAGTTCACCCGAAGAGCTTTTCTGAACGGCAGGATGGATCTCACCCGCGCCGAGGCGATCGCCGATCTGATCGGGGCGCGCACCGAGCGCGCCCTGGACGCCGCTCGGGAGTTGCTTCGCGGCCGGCTCTACGATCTGGCCATGGAGGTTCGTGAGGCGATCTTGCGGATCAGGGCCGAGCTGGAAGTGAACATCGACTTCGTGGATGAGGAGGTCCCACTGGTCGATCCCCTCGGGCTCGCGAGGCGCGCCGAGGAGCTGGCTGGACGGCTTGAAGAGCTGGCAGAGACCTACGTACGGGGCCGCCTGGTCCGACAGGGCGCCAGGGTCGTCTTGACCGGCGCGCCGAACGCTGGAAAGAGCAGCCTGTTCAACGCGCTTCTGGGGAGCGCCCGCGCCATCGTGACCGAGGTCGCGGGCACGACCCGTGACACGGTAGAGGAGTCGATCGAGGTTCACGGGGTTCCCGTCGTGCTGGTGGACACCGCGGGGCTCCGAGATACGCCCGATCGAATCGAGGCCGAGGGGATCGCGCGGACCGAAGCGGCGCTGGCGACGGCGGACCTGATTGTCCATGTCGAGGACGTGAGCCAGGCCCCTCTCTCCTCGCCGCCTTCCAACGGCGCTCCGCGTCTCCTGGTGGCCTCCAAGGCAGATCTGACGCCGACCCGCGTGCTCGATGGAGCCATCGCCGTGAGCGCGGTCGCGGGTACCGGTCTCTCTGAGCTGCGTGACGCCATCGCGGATGCCCTGGGCGTAGGTGAGCTCAGCCGGGGCGGGCTCGTCATCGCTCACGAGCGGCACCATGAGGCGCTGGTGACGGCCGCTGGGGCCCTGCGCGCGGCGTCTCAGGGTCTGGCGAGCGCCGCGCCGCCAGAGCTGGTCGCGGTGGACGTGGCCGACGCCACGGAGGCTCTCGGAGGCCTCGTGGGGCTCACGACCATCGAAGACGTTCTCGATCGGCTCTTCGCGTCATTCTGCATCGGTAAGTGAGCTGAGCGCCTCCGCGATCGCGCGGGCCCAGCTGTCTATGGCCCCTGACGCAGGAGGCACGAGCGCGACGCCCTCGCGCCACGAGGGGTGGTTTCTTCGCCTCGTGTCGACGTCCTGGGCCTGCAGGGCTCTCTTCAGCTCGGCGCCGAGGACGCCGGGAAGCCTCGCCCAGAGCGCGACGCCGCCTGGCTGATCGCAGAGCAGCCGGCTGCCCTGGAGGGCCTCGGCCATGGACTCGATGTCCGCTCGGTCTTCAGCGCTTCGCCCCTGGATCGGGTCATCCCCCTCGATCAAGGCGAGTCGCTCCGGGGTCCCCACGACCCAGGCGACGCCTCCGGTCTGCCCGAGGTGGAGCACCCCCGAGTCCACCGCCACCTCTGGCGTCACGGACGCGCTCTGGTCGACGAATATGAAGGGATCATGATCATCGGGAAGATCCAGGGTCCCGCCGCCGAGGACGGCCGGGTGCTCGATGAGAACGGCGTCCACGCGGCCGTCTTCGAGGGCCCGATGAAGCGCCATCTCCATGGGACGCAGCCTGTGATCTCTGCCCACGTCGAGGAATCGTCCACCGCAGGCCAGGGCGCCGCGCAGCCAGCTCTCGCGACAGGGCTCGGCGAGGGCCAGAACATCTCCAGGTTCCAGGACGCTCCCCACGGCGCTCAGCGTGAGCTCGGCCAGGGAGCTACTCAGGGCGATGCAATCGGCCGGCACGCCCAGGTCTTTGGCGAGCGCGTCGAGGCCGATCCAGGCCTCGGGGATATGACTCTCCACGAGCCTCTCGATCACGGCGCGGTCGGCGAGCTGGGCGATGATCCTCTTGCGTGTGGCTTCTTCCATCGGAGCTCCGCGCTCGGGCAGGGGGTCTTCCCTGGGGTCCAGAAGGATGTATCATGAGAGCATCTCACGTTGGTTTCCGATAGTCGCGCTTCTGTGGCCCCTGGCTGGCTGTGATCTCTTTCACACCAGCTTCGAGGACGTGGAGGACGCGGTGCGTTATCGCGCGGCGGTCGTCGAGGAGCCCTCCGCGGCGCCCGACAGCCTTCGTGTGATGAACTGGAACATGAAGTTCGGCGCGGGACGAATCGACTTCTTCTTCGATTGTCATGGCACCCGCTCGCTCATGACGGCCGAGGAGGTTCGAGGGCACATGGCGGACATCTCTGAGGTGGTCGCCTCGGTGGATCCAGACCTCCTCCTGATCCAGGAGGTCGACGTCGAGTCCAAGCGCTCGGCCTATGTGGACCAGGTCCAGTTTATTCTCGACAACACGCCGCTGAACTACGCCGTGTATGCCTCCCAGTGGCGGGCTGATTACGTGCCCTCGGACGGGATCGGCCGCGTGAACTCGGGGACGGCGATCCTGTCGAAGTACCCCCTTGGAGCCTCCACGCGTTACGCGCTCCCCGCGGTTCCCTCGTATGACGCGCTCAAGCGCTACTTCTATCTCCAGCGGAACGTCCTTGAGACCCAGCTGCTCGTCGGAGCGCGGGAAGACGTGTGGATCCTGGCCACCCACGCGGAGGCCTACAGCCCAGACGGCACCAAGCGGGTTCATATCGATGGCTTCAAAGAACACCTGGATCGCCACAGAGACCAGGGACATCTGGTCCTCGGGGGCGGGGACCTCAACACCCTCCCACCCCAAACGGGATCGGTCGCTCCGGTCGCGGACTTTCCGGACTCCGTGTGCACGGATGAGGAGTTCATCGCCGATGACTATTCCGAGGAGAGCGACTGGCTTCAGGCGCTCTACGACGACTACGAGACCGCCATCCCCCTGCAGACTTACCTCGATGATCCCCAGGCCCACTACACCCACACCACGGATAAAGACGGCTTCTGGAATCGAAAGCTGGACTACATGTTCACCAACGGCGTGTTCGTCCCGAGCAGCGGTGAGACCCTCCAGAGCGTCGATATCGGAGGACACGAGACGATGCCTCTGAGCGACCACGCTCCCGTCGTCGTTCAATGGGAGGTCGCTCCTTGATCCGAGCGCTCACCATCGTGGTCGTGATCGGTCTGATCTGGCCCTCGAGCGCCGCGGCCGAGTCGACGCGCAGCGCCTGGTCGGCCGACACGGCGGACCTGCTGCCCGCCGGCCGCACGGAGGTGGGGCTCTTCGGTCCGGCGCGTGTCGGGCTGCAGGGTGACGTCGAGCTCCAGGCTCACCCCTTGTGGTTCTTTCTGGCGCCCCACATGGGCGCGAAGTGGCGTCACCACAGCGGTGGCAGCTGGTCGGTGGCCTCGCGGCACACCCTGTCCTATCCCACGCCGCTCCTGAGCGTCCTCTCCAGGGAGGGCACCGGCGGGGTCCTCCCGGTCGAGACCGAGGTCCCCCACATCATCAATCTGACTCAGGACATCCTGGCCACGTACGCCTTGCGCGAGGACCAGCGCTTGAGCGCTCGGCTGGGCGCGCGCCTCGCGGCCGCGCTCGGCGAGAGCACGCTCCCGACCATCGACGTGCCCCTGGCCTACTCTCGGGGCGCGGCCTGGCACGAGGGGTTCGCTCTCGAGGCGGGGCTGTCCTGGTCGGGCCGAGTGGTGGCCACCCTCTTCGGCGGGTTGGCCCTTGACCTGTTCTTGTTGCCGGCCCCCGAGGGCTCCGCTGATGACTGGCACCACGCCGTCGAGCTTACGCCCCAACTGACCTGGCGGATCAGCGACTCATGGGCCCTCATGGCGGGGGCCAAATTCGTCCAGGGGTCCTACCCCTTCGGGGAGCAGTCCCATGTGCTGCCCTTGTTCGACGTCACCTATGGATGGGGAGCGGACGACTGAGATGTCCACGTGGGTGATCGGAGATCTCCAGGGCGCCTTTGAGCCTCTGCAGAGGCTGATCGAGGCGTTGGACTTTGAGCCCGCTCGCGATCGTCTGATCTTCGCCGGGGACCTGGTCAATCGGGGTCCGGACTCCGCGGAGATCCTCCGCTGGTGTCGCGCCCAGGGCTCGGCGGTCACCGCGGTCCTTGGAAACCATGACCTCCATCTGCTGGCCTGCGACCATGACCCCAGTCAGGTGCGCTCGAAGGACACGATCACCGATGTCCTCGAGGCTCCCGACCGGGCAGAGCTCATCGAGTGGCTCGCGGCCCAACCGCTGTGGATCGACGAGCCTGGACATGTCGTTGTTCACGCCGCCATTCACCCCGACTGGTCCTTCGACCAGGGCCGGGCGATCGCCCGGGAGATCGAGGCGGCGCTCCGCGGCGCGGATCGGGCTGCGATCTTCAGCTCATGGCGCACGGGAACCGGCCGCTGGGAGCCATCACAGGGGCCCGTGCTTCGGGCCACGAGCGGTCTGGCGATCCTCACGCGCATGCGCTGCCTGACGCCGGATCTCCTCCAGGACTTCTCGTGGTCAGGACCGCTCGATGGTCGCCCAGCTGATCTTGAGCCCTGGTTCCGCGTGCGTCGTCGAGAGGACGGTGATCCTACGGTCTGCTTTGGTCACTGGGCGCGTCTGGGCTACCACCAGGAGCCTGGATTCGTGTGTCTGGATAGTGGCTCTGTCTATGGACGCGACCTCACGGCGTATCAAATCGAGGACGGCTCGGTCGTTCAGGTCCGCGGTTGGGATCAGGGTCGGTTCTTCTCCGGCGGGTGAGTCGCGCTGAGCCGCGTGGGCCTTGACTCATCGGCTCGACAACCGTACATTTGTTCAGTGATGCAGAACTCGAAGCACCAGCTGGACATCATCGGGAGTCGACGGCATCGGTGTGCGGGCTCGATCTGGACCGCGAGCTTTGATCAGCGGGGCGTGGGCCGCGCCGCTTTTTGTGGGGTTCGGAGTCGCTCTGGCGCCGCCGGCGTTCACGTCCGCGAGACCGGGTTGATCCTCGGTCGTATGCAGGAGGAGCTCTGGAATCACCGCTCCCGTCGATCGCTTCGCTGGGTGTGGCTCTCTCCGGACGCCGATCCATTTGTGCCCGGGGCACGAGACCTGGTGGAGCCCACCCTGGCTGCGGCTCGCGCGCTCCTCGAGCAGGGGCTCGGCGTCCTGATCCAGACGCGTGGTGGCGGCCCCTCGACGCTCGGTCTGATGGAGTTGGCCCGAGAGTTCCCCGAGATGATGCGGGTGGACGTGGGCTTCTTCTCGTCCGAGGTGAAGCTCGTCCGAGCCTGGGAGGCGGGCTGCGCTCCGGTGGGCGCTCGACTCGCGCTCCTGGAAGATCTATCGACGCTCGGCGTCGAGGTGCACGCCCGGATCGGTCCGATCATCCCGCTGATCAACGACGAGCCGCGGCCCTTGAGGCGCCTGGTTCGTGATTTGGCGCGACACGGCGTCCAGTCCGTGATCCCCCAGTGGCTCGATGACGCTCCGGGACTCACCCGTCAAATCCAACGAGAGGTCAGCAAGAGCCGAGCTCGGATCGCTCACGGCTGGCTCCACATGGAGGGAGCTCGGGAGGGTCTGGGCCCGCGCCGGGTCCCCGAGCACGTCCGCCGACATGGAATCGCCCGGCTCCATGAGGCCGCGGACGCCGCAGGTATCGCCTTGATGGTCTGCCGATGTGCATCGGATCTGGGTACGGGCGCCTGTCTCTCTGCGCCGGCCGGGATGGCCCAGAAGCGGCAGCTCGATCTCTTCGCTGAGATCGCCTGAGGTCCCTTCTTTCGGGTCCGGTCGATGAGCTCGATCGGGCTCGTGCCCGATTGCCGACCTCGGAAGGAGCATGATACAAATCCGTCTCTTACCGGCCATAGGCCGGCGGCTCATGACTCCAAGGTTCGCCAAAGGATCGCCCCATGTCCGAGAAGAAAGAGGATCCCTTCGACGGGATTGAGGAAGAGATGGTCTTCGATATGGACGAAGAGGAGTCCGATCCAGCGCTGACAGAGACCGCTGATTTCGGCGCCGTCTTGCCTTCCGACGAGGTCACAGAGCCGGCACCCGATCAAGCCGAGTCCGCCGGTGAAGAGCCGGCTGCAGAGGAGGCTCCAG
>CALCNF010000235.1 GCA_937897815.1 uncultured Pseudomonadota bacterium
AGGAGGAAGCCCATGCTCTTCTTGAAGGTCGTCATCCAGGGACCGGGCTTTGGGAGCATGCTGGACCACTTGGGGAAGGCGGCGAGCACCAGGAAGGGGAGGGCGAGCCCGAGCCCGACCACCAGGAGCATCAGCATCAAGATCGCCGCAGGCTGGCTCAGGGCGAAGCCGAGCGCCGGCGCCAAAAACGGCGCCGTACAAGGGGTCGCCAGGACCGTGGCGAAGACGCCATTTAGAAAGGAGCCTGAGAGGCCGTGCTGCTTCGCGGCGACCTGGTCGAGGGAGCCAGCCCCTGGGAAGGTGACCTCAAATAAGCCGAAGAGGTTCAACCCGAACGCGAACACGATGGCGATGAGCGTCGCTACGAATCCAGAGTTCTGGAACTGAAAGCCCCAGCCCACCATCTTGCCCGAGGCCTGGGCCGCGATGATCAAGCCGCCCAGGGCGGCGAACGAGACCAGGATGCCGACCGTGTAGGCCACACCGTGGAGCCAGATCCGCTGGGCGTCGTCCTCAGCCTGGTTCACCAGACCCAGGACCTTGATGGAGAGCACCGGCAGTACGCAGGGCATCACGTTGAGGATCAGGCCACCCAGGAGCGCGAAGAGCAGCATGGTGGCGAGGCTCGTCTCTTCCGCGGCCCCGTCCTGAGCGATCGCGCTCGAGGCGGCTCCGCAGAGCAGGAGCAGGGTAAGGATGGGGGCCAACAGGCGAACTTTCATAGGGTCTCCATCATGCGAGTGGAAGCAGGGTACGTCGACACGCCCCTCTTCTTCAACGCCCCGGCGGCGTCTCCATGGGTTCGTTCTGGAGGCCCGCCTGGACGCGCGCCCAGGTCAACCAGGTCTGAACCTCTCGGATCGCCTTGCCGCCTCGAGCCTCGCGCATCGCATCCTCAAACCACCCGATGGACTCCCGCTCATGTCCAGCGAGGGCGTACACCTTCCCGATGTCATACGCGGGGAGCCAGCGCGTGGAGTCCGGCCATGACCAGCGGTCCAGGCGCGCCGCCGCATCGGTGAGCGCGCGCACAGCTTCCTTTCTCCGGTCCTGTTTGAGCAACAGATGACCCAGCCGCCAGCTGGTCATGGGCACAGGGGTCTCGGTGAGGGCCTGCCGGTAGAGGCGCTCGGCCTCCTCCAGCTCCCCGCGGGCCTCCTCGATGGAGCCCAGGTTGTGCAGCACCGCCGGATCCGACTGCCCGAGCCCCAGCGCCGTCGACGTGATCTCTCTGGCCTCGTCATTCTTGCCCTGATGTTTCAGGATCACACCCAGGAGGTTCAGCCTCCTCCGCTTGGCGTGGGGATCCGCGCCCGTCTTCGTGATGGCGTCTCGGATGGTGCGCTCGGCCTGGGTGTACTCCCCGAGCTCGTCGAGGGCGTCGGCGAGTCTCTCCAGAGTACCGGCCTGGGCCTTCAGGCCGAGCTTGAGCGCCTTCCCGTAGGCTTCGGCGGCCTTCGACCAGAGCTCGGACTGCGCCGCGACC
>CALCNF010000236.1 GCA_937897815.1 uncultured Pseudomonadota bacterium
GAGGTGGCGGCCTCTCTGGAAGAGGTCATCACGAACCATCGTGGTCGGGTGATCGTCACGCAGTTCGCGTCCAATCTTCATCGTCTCCACGGGCTCGTCGAGATCGCCGAGAAGACCGGCCGACGCATCGCGTTCTCGGGCCGTTCGCTCTGGAGATACCTGGAGGCCGCGAAGGCTACGGGGCGCGCGCCCATCGATCCGGGCCGCGTCGTCGATATGGCGAAGATCGAGAGCCTCCATGACGAGGAGGCGCTCATCGTAACCACCGGCTCTCAAGGCGAGGCGTTCGCCGCGCTCGGGCAGGCTTCGCGAGGCAGGCACCCGTACTTGTCGATCCGGGATGGCGACCAGGTGATTCACTCCGCGCGTGTGATACCTGGAAATGAAGAGACGACCTATCGGATGTTCAACGGTCTGGCGGAGCGAGGCGCGAAGCTCGTCTATGGACACCAGACGGGCGTTCACGCGTCGGGACACGCCAAGCGCGACGAGCTGGCGGAGATGATGGAGCTGACGCGGCCCAAGCACTTCGTTCCGGTCCATGGGGAGAGGACCTTTCTCGTCGCTCATGGGGAGCTCGCGCGGGAGCAGGGTATCCGCAGCGTGACCATCGCTGTGAACGGCGAGGAGCTTCACTTTGGTGCGTCGGCCGCTGTGCGCGCAGCGGACCATCCGCTCACCGAGATCTTTAACGATGGACCCGCGACGGGGACCGCTGACGAGATGCTCCTCAGGGAGCGCAAGCGGATCGCTTGGAATGGCGTGGTGATTCTCGACGCGACGGTCGAGCGCGAGCCCTCGTTGTCCCTGAAAGACGTCCGCGCTCGTACCCGTGGGCTCTGGACCGACCAGGACATCCTTGGCGATCTCCTCGAGGGCGCAGCACATGAGGCGATCGAGGGGCTGCCTTCGGCGGCGCCACTAGAGACCATTGAGTCTGCCCTTGAGAGAGGGTTGCGCTCGCTGTGCAGGCGGCATTGCGGTAAGGCCCCGGATGTCTTGATCACGCTGCACCGAGGACGCGCAAGTTGAAAGCACCACCACCTTTGGGCCGAGTCCCCGTGCCTGTGCCTGAGGGGTTTCCAGGGCGCGTAGAGTTCGTGAAGAGCGCCTCAAAGCTCGCGGAAGCTCCCCATCAGGTGGAGCCCGAGGTCTGCTTCTGTGGGCGTTCCAATGTAGGAAAGTCGAGTCTCCTGAACGTCCTGACCAACCGAAGCCGAATCGCGCGCGTGTCGAACACGCCTGGGAGGACGCAGCTCATCAACTTCTTTAACGTCCAGGACGTCGTGACCTTCGTGGACCTGCCTGGATACGGCTGGGCGAGGGTCCCCACCGCGGTGAAGGCGTCCTGGGGGAGAACGATTCAGGGATACCTGGAGGACCGGCGCCAGCTGGTTTTGGCGCTGCTCCTGGTGGACATCCGGCGCACGCCCGGGGAC
>CALCNF010000237.1 GCA_937897815.1 uncultured Pseudomonadota bacterium
GCTGTTCGAGCGCTACCTTACGACGGGCTCTGGGGCCTAAAGCTCAGCCAGCTACTCGATGAAGTCGCCCATCTCTGGGTTCTCGGTCTCCTCGAGCTGATGCGTCTTGGTGCTGCCGCGTCGCCTCATCACAACCTCTTTGAGGCTGTTCGAGATCACGACGACGAGGTCGGACCGGAACACGCGCCGGCGCTCCGAGAGCCGAAGCTCCACGTCAGCACCTCGCCATTTGGCTGCGCGGCCTAGCGCGTCGCCCTTGGTGGAGACCGGCTCCCCATGATCGGCCTTGTACTGCTCCATACGAGCCTCATACAGCTTGCTTCCGGCCAGGGGCCGGGCGTACTTCCAAAGCACACCCTCTGTGAAGAAGAAGTAGTGCTCGGTCGTGCCGTCTCGGAAGAGGAGGATGCTCTCGCCAACCCCGGGAGCGAACTCCCCTGCGATCACCGAGACCTCGTAGCCCGTCCGCGTACCGTCCGCCGCGACCAGACCGCTTTGCACGGCCTGCACCGCGCGATCGAACTCCATCTGAACCGCGGCGCGCTCATGCATGTCCAGGGCGTTCTTCATTCGCGGGAGGTAGCGACCCTCCAGGCGAATGCGGGCCCAGTTGACCACCTGCTCCAGGTCCTGGCCCAGAGGGATGGTCGCCACCTCAGGCGCGATGCGCTGGAGGCGGACCACCGTAGGGCGCTTCTTCCGGTCCCTGCGGCTCCTGCGTCGACCCTCCGCGTCAGAGACGAGGCTGATCAATAGACCCAGGGCGATGCCAAGCGCCAATACGGCTTTCAAATTCGGTCGAGTCCACGTCATGGGATGAAGCTATAGCCCAGGCGCCTTTCCTTCAACAGCCCCGTGAAAAAAGCTGCTCAGACCGGCTCCCCTGCCCTGCTCGCGAGACGGGCGCGCAGGCGTCGCGCCTCCTCTCCCCAAAAGCTGTGGGGCGACAGCGCGATCGCGCGAGCGAACGCCTCACGCGCCGAGTCCATCTTGCCGCTGTCCCGAAGCGCGTCTCCAAGCCACACCTGTCGGCGCGCTTCGGAGACAGGCCCAAACGGCCACTTGGCCGCCTCAGGCATCTCGGAGAGGATCGACACCGCCGAATCCGAGTCACCACGCAGCCATGCGAGTCGCGCGGTGGCCGCCTCCAGCCCTCTGTGCCGCTCTGCCTGGGGGTGGGCTTTCGCGCGTTCCAGGCTCTGCTCTGCCCACCACCTGCGCCCCATCTCGATGTTGGCGATCACTTGACCCGTCATCACGTCCAGCGCGTCGGAGGCGCGGGGCTCGGTCACCTCTCCTTCAAAGGTCGAGACAGCGTCTAGCGCCCTGTTAGGCAGGCCTGCGAGGAGCGCCCCCTGGACGTGACGCACGCGGTAGTGATCCGAGAAGCCGGGGAGTCGCGTGCGCTGCGCGAGCACGCTGATCGCGTAGGAGAACAGCTCCCCGCGACCTTGACCCACCAACCGGTGCAGGGTGCGGTAGTCCAGGTAGCCCTTCAAAAAGAAGCCACCGAAGATCGCGTGTGCGGTGAGGATCAGCGCCAGAACGCCTGGGCTCGCCTCCAGGATCTCCAGATGAAGAAGCGCCGAGGTGGTGAGCGAGCCCACCACCGCGAGCCCAAAGAGCGCGGCGAGGAGGTTCATGAGCTCCTACGGCGCTGAGATCTGACAGATGACGTCGTACTCGATCTCGATCGTCGCATCGAACTCGGGGAAGCAAGGCCCGTTGGGGTCGAACACGACCGCAGACGTGTTCGCGTTCCAGGACCATCCTGTGGTGCAGGCCTGGCCATCGACGCGAACCTCCAGGGTCTCCGGGTCGGGCGGGAGCGTCGGGTAGAACTGGTCCTTCAGGCCGAAGGTCTTCGCACCGATGTCATCGAACTCGTCCTCGAAGTCGGTCGCGCAGATACTCGCGACGTAGCCATCGAAGGCCGCCACGGCCTGGATGTAGCGCTCGCCCGGCGTTCCCCACTTGCTGCCGAGGCAACCGTCGAGGGTGTAGACGATGGCGTGCAGCTTCACGCCGACGCCCGACTGGGGGGCCTTGAGCGCGGCGAACCGGGTCACGTACCAGGCGATGGACTCGGGACTGGAGTCCTCCTCATCGCTGACGAGGATAACCACAAGGTCGGCGTCGTCGCGGAGGAAGCCGGCGTTGGAGGCGCTGCAGAGCCCGTCGATGCACCACAGGCCGCTAGGGCAGGCGTTTGGCTTGTTCTCACAGGCGATGTCCGTCGTGGCGACGTTGGAGCCTGTGAGGGCCATCCACGCGGCCTCAAGCCCCATCTCCTTCCAGTGCCCTGCCGTACCGACGATCAGGCTCGAGGCGAAGATGGACGGAGGATCGTCCGAGGTCACATAGGCAGGAGTTCCCTTGAACTTGCCCGCCAACTCGTAGGTGTCCGTCGTCGTGACGGCCATGTGATAGTCCTGCCCCCACTGGGCGGCCACGGCGGCCAGGGCTGGCAGCTCGGTCTTGAGCATCTGCTGCTCGTCCGCCATGGAGCCGGAGTCATCCACGACGAAGAGCACGTCCACCTTGGGCGTCGGCAGCTGACTGAAGACGTCCACCTGATGATCGACATCCACGCCCTCTCCCTTCAGCGGGATATCGGCCTCCGGCACGTTCATGGAGTTCGTCTCCACGTGCAGAGTGCACTCCTTGATGCCTCCCTCGGTCGGCACGAAGGCCAGCTCGAGGTAGAGCGCCTCGTAGCCCTCAATGGTGTGCGGCAGCTCAGGCATGTTGTTCACAACGACGTGGCCCTCGCACCCCTGAAGGGACACGTCCGAGACCTCGGCCTCCATCGGCCCGAGGTTGCTCACGGTCACGATGGCGCCCTGGCTCTGGCAGCCGGTTCGAACGAGCCCGAAATTGATGTCGTCAGGCTGGACATCCACGATGGGCAGCGCGCTCTCTGCTCGCAGGTTGATCCCCGCCATCCAACCGCCCGGCGGAGCCACGTACTTGAACTGGTTGAGGTTGGGGTCGTGGACCAGAGCCGTGAGCCGAGCGAAGTACTGATCTCTGCCCAGCATCGTGTTGTAGATGGGCGGCGCGTTGAATTGAACGTCGAAGTAGCCGCTCTCTCCTGGCCCGAGGAGGTGCCCGTCGAGCGGCGCGCCCACGATCTCAAACGGCGTCCACGGCCAGTTGGGGTCGCAATCAAACATATGGCGGACGTCGAACTGGATCTTCTGGCAGCCCACAAGCTCATAGGACTTGAAGACACAGTTTCCGGAACCATAGTTGGAGATGTACAGCTGCTTCACGCCGCTGGTCTCGGCCGTAAAGGCGCCCATCGACAGGAGCTCGGGCACAAACACCGGCTCGCAGGTAGGCCGCTCCGATCGACGGGCTACCACGTCGAGCGGGTACTGAGGCACGAGGGCGTCTGTGGTGAAGAGCGTGAATCGCGCGAACTCGGTCCCTTCATCCCCGCTCTGGTTCTGGAATCGCAGCTCCAGCTCCACAGACTCTCCCGGCTTTAGATCGACCGGGAGAGCGTCGCTGTTCACGAACGTGAACTCGGGCGTCGTCGTGTTGTCCAGAACAGCGTCCTCGATGCTGACCGTCGCCTCGCCAATGTTGAGCACCGTGATCACACGCTTGGCGCTGAAGCCCTCCGCGACGTAGGCGAAGTCCACCACGTCCTCCGGGCTCACATAGATGCTCGGCACGCCCGCAGCGCCGTAGAACGGCACAGTCAGCGGGTTGTTGGCCTCATCGCTGGAGGTGACGACCATGTTGGCGAGGGGTTCACCATTCATGGGCCACGTGTCTACGGGTGAGAACAGCGCGCCCATCTTGACCAGCTCGCCGGGAGCCAGCGTGAACGGCGTCTGGGGCGGGTTCACCAGGCCGAGCCCATCGGTGGCCACCTCGGCCAGGTCGAGGTTCTCGACGATGAGATCGGTGTTGCCCTCGTTGGAGAGGCGCAGGGTCACGAGCTTGGATCCACCAGGCTCGACCCAGCTGAACTGCACGGTGGATGGCTCGACGACCAGGACGGGGCTCTCCTCCTCACCCTCGACCTCGATGTTCACCGACACATCATCACGCTCGGTTCCAATGAGGACCAGCGCGTCATCGGAGTTCTGGTTCGTGGGCGCGTAGGTGATGCTCACGGTCTCGGCCTGTCCCGGCTCGATCACCGTCCCGCTCACGACGTTCACTCCAAAGTCGTCGTCCTCGTCGCCCGCGACCTCACCCGTCTCCAGGGAGGCTGGCGCCGTTCCGACGTTCGACAGGGTCACCTCCACCGTCGCCGGGGCTCCCGCCTGGACCACGCCGAAGTCGACCTGCGCCGGCACAGCGATCAGCTTGGCGCGCTGACCGGGCGTCGAGATGGGGACCACGATCTCGCTGAGCGCGCTCAGGTTCAGCCCGATCCTCAGGTCACCGAAGTCCTGGTCGTCATGGTCAGAGTTGTAGATGATCTGGATGCGGCTTTCCTCACCCGGCTCCAGCTCTGTGGCTTCGATAAAGCCCAGCGAGAGGTCCTTGCTGTCGGTCTCCAGTCGGATCGGGTCGAGGCGAATGACGCCTCCCGTGCCGATGTGACGAACGGTCACGTACCGTCTTGCCTCGCCGCCGCGCTCCACATCGCCAAACACGACGCTGGTGGGTGTCCAGTCGATCTGGGCGTTCGCGCCCAGCTTGAACGCCAGCTCATCGTCGGCGCAGGCACCCCCGAGCGCGAGCGCGAGACCGGCACAAAGCCAGATCAGATTTCGTAGGGAGTAGGCCACGTGTCCTCCATGAGGGGCGGAGCCGTGTATTATCAGTTCTCGCGGGCACGCGAAAGGCTGGTTCCTGAACACGAACCCTCGCGGTGGAACTGGAGCGGACCCGACTTGCCAACGAAAACATGAAGTCTATGGTTCGTTCATGGAACTCCTGACCCTGCTCTTCAAGCTCGCGCTGCTGGCGACGCCGTCGGTCGACGCGCTGCTCCTCGACATGGAGACGCGCGACGCTTTTGAGGGACGCTGGAGCTCGGCGATTGTCACGGTGGTCTATCGCCCACCAGCGAGCCCCCTGGAAGACCCGAGCATGACCCCTCCCCTCGAGGTGACCGGGTTCGTTCTCGCCGGCCCTGGGGACGCTGGGATATCGGTGGCCGCGCCAGCCCGTAGACTCGAGGGATTGACGAAGGTTCAGGTGCGCTATGCGTCTGGCGAGACCGTATCGGCGACCGTTCGGTGGCCCGGCGATGAGCGAGACGTCCCGCTTGTGTACATCACGCCGGCTGACGTGCCTGAGGGCGTACGGAGTCTGCGCTGGGCCGAGGAGGAGCGGATCGTGGTCGGACGGCGGGCCTGGGTGATCGAGCGCCCAAAGGGTCGCGGGCCGACGGGACGGCCCATGGATCCCGTCCTGGTCGACACCTCGATCGGGCCGCCCGTTGAGGCGCCCCTGGAGCGCTTCTACAGCGCCCGTCTTCGTGAGGCTGACGGCTCACCGCTGCTCGACGTCGACGGCCGGATTCTGTGCGCGCTCTTTCGGTCTTCGCCAGTGAACGCTGAGGTGGCCTATTGCGCTTCAGGGAAATGGGCCTTCGAACAACCCGAGCGTCCCAGCGAATGACGCCTGACCTCCAGACCGCGATCGCCCAGGTCGCGGAGTCCATGCGAGAGGACTGCCACGTGCCTTTGGGAACCCCGATCTATGCCGCGTGTAGCGGTGGAGCGGACTCCTGCTTCCTGGTCCACGCCCTGGCAGCCCACCGAGAACGCTGGCCGCTGGCGGGCGTGATCTTTATTGACCACGGCCTGCGCGACGTGGGTGAGGAAGCCGAGGCGTCCAGGCAGGCCGCGGCGCGCGCGGGCGCCCCATGGACACGGCGCGCGGTCCGTCTCGACGAGCATGGCAACCTGCAGGAGAACGCTCGCGTGGCCCGCTACACCGCCCTCCTGGACGAAGCGCCTGAGGACGCCCTGGTGGCGACGGGACACACCCTTGATGACCAAGGAGAGACGGTTCTGCAGAGGCTGATTCGCGGCTCTGGGTTGCGTGGCCTGACGGCGATCGCGCCTCGTGACGGGCGCCTGATTCGCCCGATGCTCGCGGTGAGCGCGTCGACGGTTCGCGCGGCTCGCCTCCCTCACGCGGACGACCCGACCAACGCGACGGGCCGCTTTCAGAGAAACCGCATCCGCCAGAGCGCTCTTCCCCTTCTCGAGGAGCAGAGCCCTGGCGCGACCGAACATCTGGCGCGCCTGGCCTCCCGCGCAGCGGATGAGCTGAGCCTGATCGACGCGATCCTGGACCGCC
>CALCNF010000238.1 GCA_937897815.1 uncultured Pseudomonadota bacterium
CCAGGAGGGCTGCTCTGCCCGTCCGAGTCGCTGCCCCAGCACACGGCGCCTCCATCGACGTCGAGGGCGCAGGTGTGCTTATCGCCCACGGTGATCGTCGTGAAGATCCCCTCGGGTGGGCTGCTCTGGCCTTCCTCATCGCTTCCCCAGCACACGGCCTGACCGGCTGTATCCAGCGCGCAGGTGTGCGCGGCGTCGGGCGGGATGGGCGTACCTCCGGCAGACAAGGTCACAAAGGTGCCTTCGGGCGGGCTGCTCTGACCCTTGCTGTCGTCTCCCCAGCAGATCGCTTGCCCTTCGGAGTTGAGGCCGCAGGTGTGGCGGTCCCCGGCCGCGATGCTGGTAAACGGCACATCCGGCGGAGAGCACTGTCCATCAAAGTCGTCTCCCCAGCACAGGACCTCGCCCTGCGCGTCGAGGGCGCACGCGTGGCCACCGCTCGCCGTGATGGCGATAAAAGTGCCCTCGGCGGGCACGCTCAGGGCGAAGCTGTCTTCGCAGCCTCCCCAGCAGATCGCCTCTCCCTGTGGGCCGAGCGCGCAGGTGTGACCAAAGGCGGCGGTGAGCGTCAGGAACGTGCCGGCGGGCGGTGAACTCTGGCCGAAGCCGTTTCCGCCCCAGCAGACCGCCTCTTCTTTGGCGTTCAGCGCGCAGGTATGGAACCAGCCCGCTGAGATGCATCGAGGTCCGCCGCAGACGTTGCAGTCGTCTCCCGTCCAGCCCTCTGGACAGACCTCGCAGTTCTCCCCCGTCCAATGGTTGGTGCACGTGTCGCAGCCGGCTCCTGTCCAGTTCCCCGGGCAGACGTCGCACGCCTCGCCCGTCCACTGGTTCGCGCAGGCGTCACAGGCGGCGCCCGCCCAGTTCTCGGCGCAGGTGTCACAGGCGTCGCCCATCCAGTTCTCCGGGCAGACGTCACAGGCGTCGCCCGACCAGCTGCCCGCGCACTGGTCACAGAGCTCTCCGGTCCAGTTACTCGGGCACTGGTCGCAGGCCTCGCCGGTCCAGTTGCCCGAACAAACGTCACATTGGTCGCCCGACCACGAGCTCGCGCAGGTGTCGCAGCGCTCTCCTGTCCAGTTCGGTGGGCAGGTGTCGCAGGCCGCTCCAGTCCAGCCTCCCGTGCACACGCACACGCCCACAGACTCGCAGGCGCCGTCTCCTTGGCAGCCCTCTCCACAGCCCAGGCAGTCACCGTCGCTCAGGTTCGCGCAGGCGCTGTCCTCGGGGAAGGCGTCCTCGGCGTTGAACACGCCGTCACCATCGGTGTCACAGCTCGGGTCCTCGAGTGTGCACTCTTGCGAGACTCCCGGTTGGCTCGCTTCCGGCGGGCTCTCCTCTGCATCGCACGCAGAGAGACCCCACACGGAACAAACCAAGACCAGGACGACTCGCGTCATCAGATCGCGCTGAGTGATTTCCCCCATGCGCTAAGGTTGGATCGAACGAAGCTCATGTGTCCAGCCAGGGGCAGTTTTTCGAAGAGTCGTCTCCGTTCAGATGGGTTCGGCCAGGAAGCTGTCGAGGGCCTCGTAGAATGCGCTTGGCGACTCTAGAAAGCACCAGTGCCCGCCCGGAAGGGAGATCGTCTGACTCTGCGCGCAGCGTGAGGTGATCTCCTTGCGCCAGGCTTCCGAGTGAAAGCGCAGGGGACCCAGCCCGCGTTCCCCGTACAGAAAGAGGAACGGCAGGGCCGGGGAGGGCGTCCACTTGGCGATGGCGTTTCGGAAGTAATAGGGCCAGGGGCCTTCGCTCCCTGCCTCTCGCCAGGCCTGGCGGTAGAGCCAACCATGATGAGCTCGTGGATTGAGGCGCCCTGCGTAGTCCGGTCGTCTGGGCGCGAGCCGGCACAAGAGGCCCATGAGCCAATCGCCCAAGCCGTCGCCCAGAGCGTGGGCCACATTAAGGGCGGTTTGATACAGCAGCACGCAAGCCGTGGTGAAGAGGGAGCGAGGGGACGCTCCGATCTCGATGGTCACCAGGCGCCCTGCCGCCTCCGGGTGTCGTCGTAGAAGGTGGTAGAGAAAGATAGCGCCCCAGTCATGTCCCACCAGCGTGGCGCCGACCGCTCTCGTGTGGATGAGCGTCGCGTGGAGGCGGTCGACGACCTGCTCAAAGTTCACCCTCGGAGCGGCGTTCGCTCCCTCTTCGAACCCTGGGAGAGCCAGGCGAATGACGCGGTAGCCACCCTGGATAAGATGATCGCTCGTCCCCGACCATATGGCGGGGCTGTCGGGAAAGCCGTGGACCAGCACCACGGTCTTCGAGGGGGTGCGCACGTCTGTGTCGAGGGGCTCGATCACGTGCTGGAGCAGGGTCGGGGAGCCGGCGCTCATCTAGTCCCAGTAGGCGATCTCCCAGCCTCGGTCGCGCGCCGCTCGGGCCAGACGCAGATCTGGGTGAACCGCGATGGCCTCACCCATGGCTTCCATGGCGGGAAAGTCGCTGTAGCTGTCGGTATAGAAGACGCAGTCTTCAAGTCGGTACCCCAGTCGTCTCGCGAGCCTGCGGGCGTGATGCAGTTTGCCCTGTCCAAAACACAGGGGCTCCTGGAGCTTGCCAGTGAACCGATTGTCCTCGACGTCCAGGCGATTGGAAAGGACGTGGGGGATCCCGCAGTGCTGGGCCACGTGCTCGCTGAGGTAGTCCGAGCCCGCGGTGAGCAGCGCCAGCTCATGCCCCTGACGACGGTGGGCTTCGATGACCTCGTAGCACTGTCGCCGCAGACGACGGCTCACCTCGTCCTCCCAGAACGCCCGAACACGCGCTCGGGTCTCCTCGGCGTCACGGCCGCGGGCGATCGTGGAGGCCTTTCGCAGGGCGTCCTCGAGCTGTGTGAGGCCCAGAGCATAGAGCAGGTACCACCAGCAGCCGACCAGCGCCTGCCAAGGGCTGATGTGGCCTCCACGGAGCTCGCGAATCATCCAGGCGAAGGCCGAGTTGTAGCTCAGCAGCGTCTGGTCCAGATCAAAGAACACGAGCTTACGGCGGGTGTCTCGAGGGTAGACCAGGGCTGGTCCTGCCCAGGTGCGGGCCGGATGCTGCATAGGGAGTTGGAGAGCGGCGGTCGGTGGCATGGTAGGTCCTCCGAGGCTCGTCAGGAGTAGTCGTTTTGCATCAAGAAGGAGAGCTGGGCCTCCGTCTTGGTGCGCTGCCACTTCCGCTTATCCCCGAACCCGATCTCGTTGTTCCTGGCGAGGGCCAGCTTCATCATGCCGAGGGGGCGCTTGAAGAGCTCGTAGAAGAAGAGGGAGCGGATCGCGGGCCGGAAGTAGTAGCTCATGGGCTCCGCGAACAGGTAGTGCATGCTCAGGGTGACCTCGTCCGTGTCCGTGTAGTGGAACCAGTAGGCGGGCAGGTAGAGCACTTGGCCCGGCTCCAGGGTCAACTCCAGCTCCCGGTTGGGCTCCTTCTCCGCCAGGAAGTCGTACGGGTAGAGGTCCTTGTGCTCGATCTCATCCAGGCCCCGGAAGTCCAGGTGCCACGTCTTGCGGCCCTCAAGCTGAATCACGAAGACCGAGTTGATGTGGGCGTGGTTGCTCATCTTGCACTCGGGAGTGCTCAGGAAGATGGCCCACTTCTTTCCTGCGAAGAAATGGAGGATCAGATCCATCAGCGTCCGCGCGTAGCCGCGAATCCGGTCGAAGTAGTCGGTCTTGAAGAATCGGTCCAGGCGCCGGCCCAGGAACACGTCCGCGCGGAGGCGGTACTTCTCGCCTCGTTTGATGCGAGCGAGCAGGTCGTCGAGCTGGATGTGCTCCGAGTTGGACTCGGGGTTGAAACAGGTCACCTGGAGGTCGGGGAACCTCTCCTCGATGAACGACATGTCGACGTTATGGGGGTTCTGGCCGGCGTTCTCGATGATGAATGGGGTCTTCCGCTCGAAGGCCGCAGCGATCTCGTCGGTCTGGGAAGCGTCGATGGCAGGCACAGCCGAGATGGACCCTCGATGTCGTTGGGCGGCCGAGGTGCTCGCGGACTCGGCGGACGCCAGGGAGAGGCTTGTCGTCATGTGGGGCTCCTTTCGTGCGCATCCGGGGTCTGGAAGCCCCAATTGCTCTACTCGCGAGTAGTTTATGCACAGGCCATGCCAGGTGGTGTGATCCTGGCGCAGTCCAATGATTGCGCTCAGCTTAGGGGGCATTGCTGGGGATGATGGACCCACACTTTACGCTTTCAGCCCCCCCTAGTCACGGGAGCGGTTGGCCCTGAGGGCCCCGCTTGTGAGAGGGTCCTGGGGCACATCCGCGTCTTCTCACGCTCATGCAGAGAATTTTTTTCGACGAAGACGCGATCGATTCGGAAAGGAATCGTCGAGCAACCCGTCTCGGGCCAGCTCAACCCACACCAATCAGGGAATGGAGAACAGACGTGCAAGGCACTATTTTCGTATTCATGCACCGCGCTCAGGGCGCCCTAGCGATCCTGCTCTTTCTGGTCGCGCTGGCCGGATGTAAGGCGGACGACCCGAACACGGCCGTTTCCGATATCGAGGTGTGCTGCCTTGATGAGAGCGGCTTGACCGATCTGGTCAACAGCGCCGCTTGCGAAGAGTCCTATGGCACCGTCGTCGAAGACAAGTGGTGCGAGGTCGACATCGTGAGCCTCTGCTGTATGACCAAGGACGGGAACACCTCGACGATGACCAACGTGCAGTGTGACCAGGCCTCCGGGAATCCGGTGGCGCTCGAGTACTGCGAAGAGGACGTGGTCAGTCTCTGCTGCGAGCTCCCCGACGGGACGACCACCTACATGACGAACGTCGAGTGCAAGGAGGCCCAGGGGGCCCACGTCGCGCTCTCCGAGTGTCAGGAAGATCCGCCCACGTTCTGCTGTGTGGTCGACGGCGTGTACCAGCTCGTCGGTAGCCCCGGCGCCTGCGAGGAGTCGGCCGGTCTCCCTGCGCCGTCTCAGTTCTGTGAGGACGTCTGCTGCGAGCTCGAGGGC
>CALCNF010000239.1 GCA_937897815.1 uncultured Pseudomonadota bacterium
CCCGCCCTGAAGGATCGTCAGGCGCGTCCCGTCTTCTGAGAGAGACACCTCGACGGGCTCCCCGTTGTTCGTGGCCGACGCGCAGCCGCCCAGCGTGCACCCCGACGCGATGGGCTCGGTGCCCGGAACGAACTCCCCCTCGATGTCCAGGTCGTGAGGCCAAACCGAGAACGAGATGCTCTCTGGCACGACCGGCTCGCTGAACGTGAGCTCGATGGGAGAGTCCCGAAACCACATTCCGCCTTCGGGATAGACCAGCGCCACCTCAGGCGGCGGGTCATACTCCTCGCAGCCTGGCGTGAGAACGCACGCCAGGACGACACAAAGAGCCATCAAGAACCAACGTTTCATACCGTCCCCCTAAAGCCGCGCCGTGAAGCGCGTCTCGATCATCCATGACGGGACCGCCTCGCCGTTCTCGTCGTGCAGCGCGTCGCCCGGGAACAGCACCCCGGCCTCGATCACGGTCTGGAACGCGTCTCGATAGAGCCAACTCACGCCCACGTCGATCTCGGTCCCCCAGTAGTTCCCGGGCTCACCACCGTTGTAGTTGATGGCGTCGTCCGCGACCTCATTCCCGTCGATCTCCATGATGGTTCCGATGGGGTCGATGGCGGGGACATCGGTCCACGCGAACAGCGCGCCGAGCTTGAACTGGAGCCCGTCAGCCACATCCCAGAACACCTGAGGGAAGAACGCGTTGACGTTTGTGACGCGCGTCTCGGTCGCGAGCTCCGTGAACGGGAACGCCGGCGCCGAGAGCTGCGAGAGGTTCTCGATGCCCACGGAGGCGGCGCGGGCCGACTGGAAGGCCAGCGTGTGCTCAAACAGCACCAGGCCAAGGTTCGTGTCGCGCGCCCAGCTGAAGATGCTCATCGGCGTCTCAGGGCGAGGGTCATCATCTCCGCTTGCATAGGCCCACTCTCCCACCAGGCTCACGGAGCCGAGTCGCCCCTCCAGGCTCACGCGAGCGCCCATGGCCTCGATGCTCTGATCGACCACGTTGCCCCCGGTGAGCTCCGCGAAGCCGCTGCTCAACTCACGAGTCGTCCCGTCGATGAGGATCCCCGACGCCTTGAGGCTCAGAGCCTCGTAGGAGATGCCGGCCCTCACGGGGAGCGCGATGATGGAGGTGCTGAAGCGCTCGTCCCACCGGTAGGAGGTGTTCACCGTCAACTCGAGGTCTCGCCAGCCCGGCCCCAGGAGCTCGAGCTCGGGCATCTTCAAGCTGAGCTGGGTGCCAAACGCACGAAGGTCATCGGCGCCTACGGAGGCGTCGTCCTCCACCAGGTGGTCGTAGACGAACGCCAGGATAATCCCCCGATCCATCCGCGAGTCGGGTCGATAGGCGTCACCCTCGGCGACATAACGAAAGATCTCGCTGAGCTTGGTCCCGAACAGCAGGCGGTCGGCGGACTCGTGGTAGAAGCTGGTTCCCCAGCGGTTCCGCCCCGACCGGCCATCGTTCGCGTAGATCTCGCCGATCTCCGCCACGGGCTGCCGGCCCACGCGTAGAAGCCCGATCGGGAGGCGCACCTCGCCGTACGCGAAGTTCACGCGCACAGGCTCGACCTCCTCGAGCACCAACCCGTAGGAGTCGACCAACAGCGGGTCCTCTCCTGGCCGGAGGCCGACCTTCCACCTCGACAGGTTGCCCTGTTTGGAGGCCAGGCCCAGGCCGCTCGTCACGCTCGGAGTCCCCCCAAAAGAGCCGTTGTCCCCGAAGAGCACCCCGTCGAGCACGTCGAACTCCATATGAACGGCGGCGACACCGACCCGGGCGACCGTGCCGAGGATACGAAGGCGCTGCTCGGTCCACTCTACGTCCTCCGCGACGACTCCGTTGACCTCCAGCGGGTTGATGTTCAGAAGTCGGACTCGGTGCTCCGCGCTGATCTTCCAGAAGGAGTCCCCCTCCTTGAGGTCCCCATCAGCGCTCGGCAGCCGGGGGGTCACTACGGGAAGCGGGCTCGCCAGGGCCTCTCCTGCGAGAACGAGGGC
>CALCNF010000240.1 GCA_937897815.1 uncultured Pseudomonadota bacterium
AAGCGTAACCTGGCCTCGCACTCCGCCGCGCAGGACTCAGGCGGCATGCAGCGCATGGGCGCGTTCTCCGTGGCCTCGGTGCTGCTTCAGTTGGTCCCCCTTCTGATCATCGCCCTGGGCTATGGGCTTTGGAGCCGAGAGCGGGAGCGCGGAACCCTGCGGCAGGTCATGAGCAGCGGCGTGAACCAGAAGACGCTGCTCCTCGGAAAGGGAGGCGCGCTGGCGCTCCTGGTCGGGGCCCTTCTCGCACCCGCGGCGCTCGTGGTCGCAGGCGTGCTGTGGGGCTTGGGTGGTGGAGACGCCGGCACGGCATCGCGCCTGGGGATGCTCGCCCTCGCCTACGGGTTCTACTTCGTCATCTATGGCGGGCTCACCCTCTATGCGTCGGCCACCGTGCGCGCTTCGCGCGGCGCGCTCGTGTCTCTGGTCGGCGTCTGGGCGTTGTTCTCTCTCGTTACCCCACGGGTGGCCACGGAGGTCGCGGCGATCGTAGCGCCACTGCCGAGCGAGGCTGAATGGGCGCGGGGAGTAAAGGAGAGCCTGGAGACCGGCATCGACGGCTCGACCACACGGGATGTAGCCGTGGAGGCGATCGCGAGCGACATGATGGCGTCCCAGGGGCTGGCAGACACGGGGCTCATGGTCGACCAGAACTTCCTCGCCGGCTTTGAGCTGCGAGCGGAGGCCCAGTGGGAGGACAGCATCTATGACCACCATATGGTCGTCCTCGAGGAGCGCGTGGCGGAACAAGAGGCATGGGTGAGCCGCCTTGGGCTTCTCTCGCCCTACGTGGCGATGAGGAGCCTCTCAGCGGGCCTCTGCGGCACTGACTTCGCGCACCATCGTCACTTCACGACCCACGCAGAGGACTGGCGAAAGGCCATGGTGGATCAGCTGAACACCGAGTTCGTGAACAAGGCCGGCTCCGAGGGCTGGGAGTACCGCGCGGGTCCAGAGCTCTGGAAGAAGGTGCCCCCTTTTCAATACGAGTTCCCCGCTCCGGCGCTCGCGCTCGAGACCCATTGGGTGAGCATCTTGAGCCTCCTCCTATGGTGCAGCCTCAGCTTCGTCCTGGCCCTTCGGTCTGCCCGCCGACTGGAGGTGGTCTGAGATGTGGCTCAAGGTATTGAAGCTGGAGTGGCGTATCTTGCGACGCGATCGCTCTGCGCTTGGCGTGCTCTCGCTGTTCGCGTTTTTTCTGATCTTCTCTGCCCTCGCGGGTGGCCGGTACGCTTCCGGTGTAGCCGAGGGGCTCTCCAACGGCCACGCCGCACAGGACGCCCGTGTGTCGGCCCTCGCGAAGGAGCTCGCGTCTCTTGAGGGAAGCGCCACGCCCCTGTCCGGCAAGGACCCGCGGGACCCCGTCTGGATGGGCGAGGAGGGTTTCGCCCAGCACGTCGCGCTTCCCCCGTCGCCGCTGGCCGCGGTAGCGGTGGGTCAACGGGACCTGCACCCACAAGCGGTTCGCGTGACGACTGGTGTTCAATTGACCCAGGAGCGCGAGACGGAGACCCGAATGTCGGGGCCTACACGCCTCATGACAGGTGCGTTCGACCCCGCCTTCCTCTTTGTCGTCCTCTTCCCGCTCGTGATCATCGCGCTCTCTTACGAGATCCTGAGCGGCGAGCGCGAGCGGGGCACGCTGGCCATGCTGCTCTCACAGCCTGTGACCCAGCGAGACCTCGTCATGGGCAAAGCCGGAGCTCGCGGGCTCCTGATCTGCGTCGTGACCCTGGCTTTTGCGTTCCTGGGCCTCCTGATAGCGGGCGCAGACCTGACCTCGGCAGCGGCCCTCGCTCACGCCGGACTGTATGCGCTGGTGCTGATCACCTGGGCAGGCTTCTGGTTCGCAGCGGCGGTGTGGGTCAACGGCTGGGGGCAGACATCGGCGCGAAACGCTCTGTCGTTGGTCGGACTGTGGTTGGTCCTGGTCGTAGTCGTCCCAGGGCTCATCAGCGTTGGCGTCGACACCCTTCATCCGCCTCCTTCCCGCATCGACCTCATGCACGAGGCACGAGAGGCGGCGCAGGAGGTGAAGGGAAAGATCGATGGGATGGAAGGCCGCCACGATGTCGACGCCAAGAAGGGCGTGCTCGCCAAACGTGTGCTTGAGGCCAAAGAGGAGTTGGTGCAGCGCTCTGCGCCTGTCTTGAAGGAGCTCCGAGAGAAGCTCCACGAGCGCCAGGAGCTGCTCGCGAAGCTCGGCTACCTCTCCCCGGCGCTGCTCGTCCAACTCGCCCTGGAGGACGTGGCGGGCTCAGGAATGAAGCGCCACCGGACCTTCCAAGACCAGGTCGACGCGTTCCACGCAGACTTCCGCGCGCATTTCAAAGGCCCCGTCGCCTCGGGCCGACAGCTGAAGAGCGAGGATCTGGCGACAGCCCCTCAGTTCGCATTTCAAGAGGAACCGGCAGGCCACCTCTCACGACGCGTCCTGTCGGGCGCACTGGCCCTGTTCCTGGCCGCGCTGTTGATGCTCTCGCTGGCGGGCCCTTCCCTTCGCCGAGTGGGCCGTCTGGCGCGCTAGGCTCGCCCCTCAGCGAATCCCAAGCAGCTCGACGTCGAACACCAGCATGCCGGCAGGCTTTCCGGGCCGTCCGCCATACGCCAGGTTCTCCGGGATCCAGAGACGTCGCTCCTCGCCTACGTTCATAAGCTGCAGGCCCTCAGTCCAACCGGGGATGACGCGATTGAGCGGGAAGGTCGCAGGCTTGCCGCGCGACACGCTGCTGTCGAACGCCTTTCCGTCGGTTGTCCAGCCCGTGTAGTGCACGGTCACCACGCTGGTGGGTCCGGGCCGATTCGTCTCCGAACCAGCGGTCAGGACCTTGCTAGCCAGACCGGATGCGGTCTTTTCAGCGTCCGCAGGAGCCGCCGCGACGTCCTTCGGTGCGGCAGGCATTGGAGCTTGCTTGGGCACGCCGATGATCTTTGTGGCTCCCATCTCCTCCATCACCTGCTTATACGAGGCGACGCCACCGCCCACCTTGTGGCAGTGGTTTCGATGACAGTTCACATAGCCCGCCGGGGGCTTTCGGGGATCAAAGACGACCTCGCCAGCCTTGGCAGCCGCCTTGTCAGCGCTCGCCGCCGGGGCCTCCGCAGGCTTCTTGGCCTCATCAGTCTTTTTCGCCTTATCTCCAGCCTCCGCGGTGGCGCTCGCTGCGGCCTCCTCGGCCGGCGCGGCGTCCTTCTTCTCAGACTGGCCACAGGCGCTCAAGCAAACGGCAAGGACCACAACGATCGCGACACTGATTCGACTCAACTCTCGACTCCTGTCAGGGGGCGCCGTCTGGCGCTCGCACAACACATGGGCGGGTAGCGTCGTGCCGAGGCCATCCCCGGAGCGCCACCTGGCTGCCCTTATATATCCAACTCCAATGGAGAGTACAGAGCCTTGCTCGGGCCATAACGAGTTAGGGAGGCGCCCACCCCTCTGCACCCTGTGGACTCCAGAGAGCATCCGCACAGCAGCACAGCTTCAACAGGTTCCTACGCTCCCCTTGCGGTTGCTCCGGGTCAAATTGTAGATACGGGGTACACACACCGGCCAGGTCGCTTGGCGCGATCAGGAGAAGCCCCATGAGCAAAGCAAGAAAGTCAGCACGTACGAGCTCACGCGCGCAGAGCGCGATCGCGATTCTGGTCGCGAGCATCATGGCCGCCGGGTGCGCTAGCGCATCCCAGGCCACCCTGCAGGACACCGAGGCCCCACCCGCAGAATGTCCGATGTCCAAATCGGCCGGACATTACACGAACCAGGACTGGTGGCCGAACCGCCTGGACTTGCGCGTACTCCGCTCGGACTCTCCAACGGGTGATCCCGTAGACGGCAACTACAATTACCGAGAGGCCTTCGCCAAGGTCGACCTCAAGGCCCTCAAGGCCGACATCGAGAAGACCCTCAAGGACTCCAAGTCCTGGTGGCCCGCCGACTGGGGCCACTATGGCGGGCTGATGATTCGCCTGGCCTGGCACAGCGCGGGGACCTACAGAGTCACCGATGGCCGGGGCGGGGCCGCATCAGGAACCATTCGATTCGCCCCGCTCAACAGCTGGCCGGACAACGCCAATCTCGATAAGGCGAGGCGCCTCCTCTGGCCGGTAAAGCAGAAGTATGGACGCAGTGTCTCCTGGGCTGACCTGATGATCCTCACGGGCAACGTCGCCCTGGAGTCCATGGGATTCAAGACTCTGGGATTCGGAGGCGGTCGGGCGGATGTCTTCGAGCCTACCGACATCAACTGGGGCCCCGAGACGGAGTGGCTGGCCGACCAACGCTTTGGCGAGGACGGGAAGTCGCTTGATGCGCGCCTCGGAGCCGTCCAGATGGGACTGATCTACGTGAACCCAGAGGGACCGGGCGGAAACTCAGACCCCCTGTCGGCCGCCGAGCACATCCGGATCACCTTCGCGCGGATGGCGATGAATGACGAAGAGACCGTGGCCCTCATCGCGGGCGGTCACACGCTTGGCAAGGCCCATGGCGCCGCGAAGGCGGGTCAGCACGTAGGCCCTGAGCCCGAGGGCGCTGCTCTTGAGGAGCAGGGTATGGGCTGGAAGAACAGCTACAAGAGCGGAAAGGGAGCCGACACGATCACGAGCGGACTGGAGGGCGCTTGGACCTACACGCCAACCCAGTGGTCACACGACTACTTCTCCAACCTCTTCGAGCACGAGTGGGAGCTGACGACGGGACCCGGTGGCGCGAAGCAGTGGGCGCCCAAGGGGGAGACCGCGGAGATGGTCCCGGACGCGCACATCGAAGGCAAAGAGCACAAGGCGATGATGCTGACCACCGACCTCGCCCTGATCAAGGACCCGGCCTACCTCAAGATCTCCAAGCGCTTCTATGAGAACCCGAAGGAGTTCGAGGCGGCGTTCGCGCGAGCCTGGTTCAAGCTGACCCACCGCGACATGGGCCCGCACGGCCGCCTGCTCGGCCCCGAGGTGCCCGAGCCGCAGTTGTGGCAGGACCCAGTGCCCAAGGCGAACTACAAGACGATCACACAGGAAGACGTGCAGGCGTTGAAGGGCCTGGTCCTCGAAGCGGGCGTGAGCGACTCCAAGCTCGTCAAGGCGGCCTGGGCGGCCGCATCCAATTTCCGGGGAACGGACCTGCGTGGTGGCGCCAATGGCGCCCGTCTGCGACTCGCGCCACAGAAAGACTGGGCCGCCAATGAGCCCACCGAGCTCGCCGCCACTCTGGCCGCGCTCACGAAGGTGCAAAAGGCGTTCAACAAGAAGGCAAAGAAGGGCAAGCAGGTGTCCCTGGCGGACCTCATTGTGCTCGCCGGTGGAGCGGCTATCGAGCGTGCCGCCAAGACAGCGGGGCACTCGGTCTCCGTACCCTTCGCGCCTGGGCGCACAGACGCCACGGCGGAGCAGACGGACGCGACCTCCTTCGGCCACCTTGAGCTCCTGAGCGACGGGTTTCGCAACTATGCGGGCAAGGCGGGATCCGACCTCGACGTCGCCGAGGGCCTCGTCGCCCACGCTGACCTGCTCGGCCTCTCCGTCCCCGAGATGACCGTGCTCGTGGCTGGAATGCGCGTCCTGGGTGCGAACCACGGAGGGTCCAAGCACGGTGTCTTCACGGAGTCTCCGGGCTCACTGAACAATCACTTCTTCGTGAACCTCCTCTCCAACGATGTCGTCTGGTCCCGCGCGGACGGCAGCGCAGGCGTGTACGAGGGCCGACCTCGCGGCGGAGACGCCGTGAAGTGGACGGGGACCGCTGTGGACCTCGTGTTTGGCTCCAACTCCCAGCTCCGAGCCGTGGCTGAGGTGTACGGCTCCTCGGACGCCGACAAGAAGTTCGTCGAGGACTTCGTGTCGGCCTGGGTGAAGGTGATGCGGCTCGACCGCTTCGACCTCAAGTAGGGCCTCGACTGGGTGGCAGACGCGATGTTTTTCGCGCGTCTGCCACCTGCGCTTTCCCCGGCCCCATCGCGATCCCCCAGAGCCGCTCAGCCCTCCGGCAGAGATCGCAGTATCGCGTCCATGGCCCGCCTCAAGGTCCATGCGGCCTCTCGGCGGCCCTCCATGGGCGCGCGTACCAGGGCGGTCTCGGCGAGCCGTTGGGACCAGCTCCCAGGCGGCAGCCCAGAGGACTCGATAGCCGCTCTCAGGGTCTCCGTGTAGATCCGAGCGCATCCATCGGCGTCCCCTGAATTGAAGACAGGAACCCCTCGCTCGATGGCGCTGAGAAGGGCCGCGCGCACGCCTGGAGAGGGACGCTGCTTGTCCGTTCGTCGAATACCGCGGAGGGACTTCAGGGTGACCGAAAACTCGCCCTGGCGCTTGTCCGCGATGAGCAGCCCCCAGTCCCCCAGGCGGCTCTTATCCCTTGCAAGGCTCGGAGCTCTCACCTCTCGACCAAAGCGCTTTGGGATAAAGGCTGAGAGCGGGATCACTGCGCGGGTCTCACCGGCGACCTTCGTCGGAAGCGTGGCGCGATACCCTCCTGCGCGGAGCACCTGCCCCCCTCGCTGCACGCTGACCTGGACATCACGACCCTGCCCTTCGAGGACGACTTCAACCGCATCGAAGGCGGTCCAGTCGGCCCACATTGAGCCGGATCGAATCGAGACGAAGCCGCCATTGTTTTCAAGGCTCAGGCGTCCGCTCCATTCCAAGTGTCCCGCGGCGTTCCACGCGATCTTCGCGCTGGACCGGCCACCCATCACGGTGTCATTGACCACGCTCCAAGACGCAGAACGCAGCGCGTCTGGCATCGCGGCTCTCGCCTCAGACTCGCTCAAGCCCCACCCTCCAAGAACCAGGCACACCGCCAGGGTGGCGAGCCATCCCGTCAAGACGCGCCGCAGAAGCTGCCGCACCAGGTGTCGCGTGTTCATAGGTGGAGGGTAGAGCCCACCGTTCCTGGGGAGCAACCTCGAGGCCGTGGCGCCTGGCAACTCAGGGTGGCGCCTCAAGCCTACGCACGCTCAGCGGC
>CALCNF010000241.1 GCA_937897815.1 uncultured Pseudomonadota bacterium
GAACGCCCTTCGAGGCTCCGATACGGACACCTACCTGGAGAAGAGCTTCGAGACCGTCGTCCGGCACGTCGCCGCGATGATGGAGCTTCAGAAGCTGGGCTCCGAGGTCTTCGATTACGGAAACAACATCCGTCGTATGGCCGAGGACGGGGGACTCGAGGGCGCAGACCGGGCGTTCCCTGGCTTCGTTCCGGCGTACATTCGCCCGCTCTTTTGCGAGGGCAAGGGCCCGTTTCGCTGGGTGGCGCTCTCAGGCGACCCGGAGGACATCTACACGACGGATAGGGCGCTCATGGAGCTCTTCCCCGAGGACACGCACCTGGTGAACTGGCTCTCGATGGCGCGGGAGAAGATCGCCTTTCAGGGCCTGCCGAGCCGCATCGCCTGGCTTGGCTATGGGGACCGCGCCAAGGCCGGAAAGCTCTTCAATGAGCTCGTGCGAACCGGGAAGGTCAAGGCGCCGATCGTCATCGGTCGCGACCACCTGGATTGCGGCTCGGTGGCGAGCCCGAACCGAGAGACAGAGTCCATGAAGGACGGCTCGGACGCCATCGCGGACTGGCCGATCCTGAACGCGCTCTCGAACGCCGTAAACGGCGCCTCCTGGGTGAGCGTCCACGGCGGCGGCGGCGTCGGCATCGGCTACTCTACCCACTCGGGCGTCGTGATCGTCGCGGACGGAACCGACGCGGCCGAGCGGCGCCTCGAGCGCGTGCTCACCGGTGATCCGGGCCTCGGCGTGATGCGCCACGCGGACGCCGGTTATGACATCGCCGTGGACGTGGCTCATGAGCGCGGCGTGGACATCCCGGGGATCACGGGCTGAGCCGGGCTCTCTAGTTCACCTCGTCGGGGCTCATGCCCTCAGGAAGCGGCCCGACCCAATCGGTGTAGTCGCTCTCCTCACTTAGACTCTGGTCGTCTCGAATCAGACTCAGGAGCGCGGGCGCCGTCTTATCGACGCGGTCCCAGTTCTTCCACTGGATCAGCTGGTCGCTCAGGTCCCCAAGGAGGTTCGACGTGACTCCGGCGCCGCCGCCCCATCGCTTCTCCGCGCTCCCCTTGTGGCGGGGAAACGTGGACAGGTGACCCTCTCCCAGGTTGACGTCGAGCATGTAGGTCCAGGCCAGCAGGTAGCGGGCGAAGGCCCCATCGACATCCACGGCCTGGGTGCGATCCACCGCGCGGGTCAACAGGCGGGCCGCGGTGTAGAGGTCGCCCTGATAAAGCTTGTGTTTTCCGACGAAGAGCAGGGCTTGGATGTGGTCTTTGGGCACGAGGTGATCCTCAAGCCATCCCAGAGCCTCTCGCTTGTTCTCAGGCGAGGTCGTGCTCAAGAGCGTCATGAAGGCCCTGATAAAGAGCAGCTCATCAGGGAGCTGGTGGGCTCTGATACCCGTCAGCTTCTGGTACTCCTTGATATCCTGGAGGACCGCGCGCGGCGCGATGGGCTTGCTTTTTCCGCAAGCCAAGGGCGGCTCTCCGCTGCTGACGTGGTGAGCCCAGCAGTCGCTCGCTCGCTTGCTCGCCTCAAGCAGGCTGAGATCGAAGCTGTGCTCGGCGCGGCTCTTGAGCAGCGCGTCGCGGGGCACTCCATCTCGCCGATTGAGCGCACGCGAAAGCTTCTCCTGCTTCTGCCTCAAGTCGCTCTCTCGTCGCCTATCGAGAGACGCATCTCGCAGGGCACCCTTGAAGGCGATCCAGTCGACGCTCGGCTGGGGGTATCCCCGAGGATAGTCCGCCGGAAGAACAGAGTCTTCGTAGGTCTCTGACTTGGATGAGGGGCTCGTCTCCGGTCTGGGAGTGGGCGTTTGTCTGTTGGATCGGATCGGGCTCACTGGCGCTGCAGCAGGCGTCGAGGAGGTGCGCGTGGCAGCTGAGCCCGTCTCCCTCCCTGAGTTCACGCGAGCGAGCAGGGCCCCGCTCACCGCCTGCGTCAGGGCGGGCAGCTTGTTGGTCCCTGACGTTTTTCCCAGCTCGGCGGCGAGGAGCGTCGGCGGATCCGTGCGGTGGATCTTCATGGTCAGGTGGATCTCACCGAAGGCTCGGGTGGCGTGTCCCGTGACGACCAGCTCGGCGCCCAACATCCGCCCTGTCTCGGTCTCGCACGCTCCCTGGCACTTCTCGAGCGTCTTGCCGTGGGCTCGCAGGAGGTCTTCGAGGTTCTCCCGTGTGATGATCCCGTAAGTCGACCCCAGACGCTCGACCGCGACCTTGCGAGCGCCCTCGGTGAGCAGGCCCAGCTCGCCCACGCTCAACTCCAGGTCTGTAGCCTGAAAGTCGAGCACGGCCACCAGGGGCTGGCTCGCCGCCTGGCTCGGCAGGGCGACGATAGCCAGGGCGCACACCAGCGTCGCGATCGAGACGGGGACTCTCATGGCCCCCAGCTTAATCGCTCGCGGTCGTGGATGCGAGCCGTCGGCCTACTTGCCCGCGCCCGGTCGGCAGAGCTTGGAGACGCGCTTGGCGTCCTCCACCATCCGCTGGGTGAAGTCCTCACCCTCGGTGCCGTAGATCTGAACGATCTGCTGCAGATCGTTGATGAGCACCGTTCGGGGCAGGCTCAGCTTGTCGGGGCCCTCTTTCTTGCCGAGGAGCCACTGCTTGAGGATGCCTCCGAACTTGTCCTTCACGGTCGGGAGCGTCACGCCGAGCTCGTCGAGGAAGGGGACGATCGCCTTGCCATCGAAGGGAGGAACCGCCACCAGGATCATCGGGACGCCCGCGGCCTCCGCTTGGGCCCGAGCGGCCTGGACCATGGGTAGGCCCTTCTTGCAGGGCTCGCACCAGGTACCAAAGAACGAAACCAGCACGCCCTTGGCCGGGTCTCCCTTCTTGCCGTCGAGGACGTTCTCAAGGCTCCAGACCGTTCGATTTCGAACGAGCCAGCCGGCCAGGCCCGGAGCCGCATCGCAGCGCTTGTGACGCCCAATCGTCTGGAGGATCTCCGTCTTCGAGCCCTTCGCCTCCGGCTCGCTCGCCGCGGGCACGGGAGAGACCGCGGTCGTCGTCGAGGTGGGTCGCTCAGCGTCCTGAGCCGTGGGCTCAAGCGCGCTCGCTGAAGGGGCGCAGGAGCCGGTCGCGAGCAGGCTCAGGACCAGGAGCAGGGAGATGAACGCGACGGACGCGATGATGGTGACGTTGAGTCTCAACGGGATGCCCCAAACAGGTCGAGGGGGAGATGGCGTCCGATGAGCCCCTTGAGGAGCGCTCGGAATTCGGTGTTCTCTGGATCGGAGATCTTGGCCCAGGCTTTGGCCTTGGCCTTGGCTTCATCCATGGCCGCGCCTCGCGTGGCCAGACCGGCCAGGGTCTTGGTGTCGAGGGTCGCGGGATCTCCGCAGCGGCCCAGGTTCGCTACCAGGGGAAGCTCGCAGGAGACGCCCATCCCTGGACGCTTGCACGCGGGGCTCCCCACCTCGATTCGAAGCCAGAACGCGGTCTCGGCCGGGCACGCAGATGAGGCCTCGGTCGCTGGGATTTTCGACAGCTCAAGGTGCTTCATCACGGCGCTCTTGGCCTCGGCGCTCCCCGCGGGGTCGACCGAGGTGACGTTTACGGCGACGCGCATGGAGCGCTGCTTGAGCGCCCAGGCCTTCTTGGCCTCCTCCAGGCACTCGTCCGCGCGGGTTCGGTTCACCGGGAGCGTCCGTCCGAGGAGCGCCTGGTAGCGACTGCGGGCGCGCTCCAGATCGGCGTGCCGCACGGCGACGCCGGCCACGTGGGCGGCCATGTCCTTGTAGCGGGACTTCTCACCCGCGCTTCGGGCCTCCTCGGCGATACGCTCGATGGCGGAGACGAGCTTCGCGGAGGCGGCCTCGATCTTACGGGCCTCGATCATGGTCGGGGAGCGCTCGATGGTCTCCTCGACCGTCTTGTTCATGAGCGCGCGGTCGACCTTGGCGAGGACCCAGGCTTTGTGAACCTCCCGGCCGCTCTCGTTCCAGCGCTCGGTGTAGATCTCGGAGACCTCGAGCCCCTTCACGGTGCCCGTGGCGC
>CALCNF010000242.1 GCA_937897815.1 uncultured Pseudomonadota bacterium
CAGCCCCCCAAGGACGGTTCGAAGCCCGAAGGTGACCGCGCCCGTGGAGGAGATCCCTTTCAAAGGAAAGCGGATCGCCATTGTCCACACGGCGAACGTCATCGGCGAGCTCGAACCCTGTGGCTGAAAGGCTCGTCAACTTGGCGGTCTTGCCAAGAAAGCCACATGCCTCGAGAAGCTAGAGAAAGACAGCCAGTGGAGTGGAAGACTCCTCCTGGACGCGGGTGACGTGTATCAGCCGCGGGTCAGGACGCTCCTGGACCCCGTACAGGTGGCGGCGCGCGCTAAGCTGCTGGTCGATCAGTTCAACACCATGAAGACGGACGCGGTGACTCTCGGGGACCGGGACATGGCCCTCGGCGTCTCACTGCTTACGGATCTCCATAAACGAGCGGATTATCCCTGGCTCGTCGCGAACCTTCAGTCCGCCGATACTGGAGAGCCTGTCTTCGAGACTCGCGTGATCAAGGAGGTCGCGGGAGTCAAGGTCGGCCTGTTGGGTGTGACCTTGCCCACGAGCATCACCGGGATCACGGCTGGCGCCGACGCGCCGTGGCGGGTCACGGATCCGACGATCGCCGCCATCCGTGAAGCCAAGGCGCTCCGCTCTGAGGGGGCCGAGATCATTCTCGTGCTCGCGCATCTGACCGAGAAGGAGCAGCGCACGCTCGCTGGGCAGATGGCGGTCGCGACCGCCATCCTGGGAGGGCAGGGCGTGCGCATGCTGAAGCACCCTGAGAGCCACGGCGGGGTCTACATCACGGAGCCGAGCATCAAGGGCAAGTACCTCTCGATCATGACGCTCCATGTCTGGGAGGGCAAAGAGGCCAAGGGTTCGTTTGTCGATCGCTACCACGGTACTGGCCTTGAGGAGCGGATCGCCCAGCTCTCAGGGCGCATCTCCAGCTATGAGCGCATCGTAGAGCGCCGTCAGAAGGAAGACGCAGAGAAGAAGCAGCAGCCTGAGGCACCAGAGGACTCGCGTGCGAAGCACATGCGGCGCGCGACCAACGTCGATCACCTGAAGAAGCAACTCGTGAAGCTCCAGACCGAGCGTCAGCAGCTTCAGCTTGAGCTCGATGAGGCTGTCGAGGTGGATCCTTCGGCCAACTACATGAGCTACGAGCTCTTCGCGGTCGACATTCACCATCCGGATGAGCCGAAGATCGCCAAGGCGGTCAACGCCTTCTTAAAGAAGTACCCCAAGGCCGCCGCCAAGCGTCCCGGGCTGCCGCCGGTGCCGGCGAAGAAGAGGTGAGCCCTCAGGGCCGCGCGATGCGCGTGGCGATCAGGTCTCGAAGATCGACTTGATGTCGTCGATCGTCAGTCCGCTTCCACCGACCGTCGCCTGACCGACGATGGCGTCAAACAGCTCACGCTTCGTGTTCTGTAGCTCGAGGATCTTGTCCTCGACCGTGCCTTCGCTGACCAGCTTATAGACGAACACGGGTCGCGTCTGTCCGATACGGTGCGCTCGGTCCGTCGCCTGGTCCTCGACCGCTGGGTTCCACCACGGGTCCAGGTGGATCACGTAATCCGCCGCCGTGAGGTTCAGTCCCGTTCCGCCAGCCTTGAGGCTGATGAGGAAGATCGGGGGGCCGTCCACGGCGTTGAAGCGGTCCACCAGGGATTGACGCTTGCGGGTGCCTCCGTCGAGGTAGAAGTACGGGACCCCGCGTTCGTCCAGCCACTCTTTGACGATGGCGAGGTGGCTCGTGAACTGGCTGAAGATCAGGGCCCTATGGCCCTCGGCGATCACGGCTTCGTCGATGAGCTCATGGAGGATGTCGTGCTTGGAGCTCGCCAGAACGCCCTCGGCCAGCTCGTGCTTGAGAAGCTGCGGATGGCAGGCGACCTGTCGTAGCTTCAGGAGCGCGTCGAGGATGGTCACGGTGCTCCCGCCCATCCCCTTCTGGTTGATCGTGTCCATGACCCGCGTGCGGCTCAGATCCCGCATCTGGTCATAGAGCACCTGCTGCTCGGCTGCGAGCGGCACACGAATGATCTGCTCGGTCTTGGGTGGCAGCTCTGTCGCGACCTCCGACTTCAGGCGGCGCAGCATAAAGGGAGCCACCTTGATACGCAGGCCGTCGATGTCCTCAGGCTTCTCCGCACCCGAGCGCACGTAGCGTCCTCGGAAGGCCTTCTCGTCGTCCAGGAACCTGGGCATCAGGAAGTCGAAGATGGACCACAGCTCAATGAGGCTGTTCTCAAGCGGTGTACCCGTGAGCGCGAGGCGGTGCTTGGCGGTCAGGGACTTCGCCGCTGTGGCCGTTTGACTCTGCGGGTTCTTGATGTTCTGGGCCTCATCCAGCACCACGTAGTGCCACTTCCGCCGCCGGAGGCGCGCGAGGTCGAGGCGCAGGAGCGCGAAGGTCGTGATCACGACGTCTACGTTCTTGATCTTGTCGTAGAGCTTGTCGCGGTCTGAGCCCACGAGCCGGATGACCTTCAGGTCAGGCGTGAACTTCAGTGACTCTTCGACCCAGTTAGCGGTCACGGAGGTCGGAGCCACCACGAGTGACGGATGTTCCGATCGCTCTGCTTCCGCGTCGGCCAGGAGCAGCGTCAGGGTCTGAACCGTCTTTCCGAGGCCCATGTCGTCGGCCAGAATTCCGTGGAACCCAGAGTCCCGAAGGAAGGCTAGCCAGTCATAGCCGTGCTTCTGATAGGGGCGAAGCTCCGCCTTCAGACCCTTAGGGAGCGGCTCATCGTTCAGTCCGTCGAAGTTCCTGAGTCGAGCCGACAGACGCTGCCACTCTTCATCAGCCTCGATCGCGGCGTCGCCCACGAGGGCGTCGAGCACCGGCGCGTGGTAGCGCGCGACTCGGCCGACGCCACCAGCGACCAGGACGTGGGGCAGCTCCATGGCCACCTGCAGGTGGTGGGTGACCCACTCGTCGGGGACAAGGGCAAGGCTCCCGTCGTCAAGGGCGATGTATCGCTTGCCGCTCTGGTAGAGCTGGAGCAGGGCGTCGAGTCCTCGCTTCGAGTCCTCGATGTGGATGTCCAGGTTCACCTCAAAAGCATCGACGTCGCTTCGGATCGTACCCGCGAGTTGGGGTAGGACCTGTCGGGTTCGGAAGCGCTGCAGCCTCTCGCGACCGAGGACCTCCCAGTCTGACTCCAGCGGGTCGAGGTGCTCCTCAAGGAAGGTGAGGGCGTCCGAGGTATCGAGGAGCACGGTGGTCGGGTGATCTCCCACAGGGAGACCCGCCTCCTGACACATGGCCATCAGCTCGCGCTCGGTCCCGGTGTTCCGAATCACGTACGGGGGATCGTGCCCCTCAGGCGCTGTGAGCACACCGGGGCTCGCCTCAGATAGCACCTGAAGCTCCACGGGCTCACCATAGCGGAAGGACAGCTGCACCTTGAGCTGCTCACCGTCCTCACCCAGGATCAGGAGCGGCTCAGGCACGCCGATGTCTGGCAGGACGCCGGTGTCTGCCTCGATGCGGATGAGGTCCTGCATGCGCACCAGGCCACGACCGAGGAAGGTGGGCACCTCG
>CALCNF010000243.1 GCA_937897815.1 uncultured Pseudomonadota bacterium
TGTTCAACCGGAGATTGAACGTGCGAGAGGCCTGAGATAAACCCGGTACCTGCATGACGGCCGAACACCAGCCTCCGCGCCCTCCAGAGCGCCCCGTTGAAGAGATGAGCGTGGACGAGCTCGCCACCGCGGTGCGCTACCACAATTGGCGCTACTTCGCCCTCGCAGATCCCGAGCTGAGCGACTACGCCTTCGATCTCCTGACCCAGCGTCTGCAGGCGCTGGCTCCCGAGCACCCGGCGCTCGCCGAGCTGGTCAGCGACGCGGCTTCCGGGGAGAAGGTGACCCACAACGCGCCCATGCTCTCCCTGGACAAGTGCTACGACGAGCCGACGCTGATGCGCTGGGCGGACAGCTTTGAGGGAGACGTGATCGAGACGCCGAAGATCGACGGCGTCGCCGCCTCCATCCACTACGACGCTCGAGGCCGCATGGTGGCCGCCGTGACCCGAGGAGACGGGCGCGCCGGTGAGGCCTTCACGGCGAACGCTCGGTATATCGACGACATCGCCAATCAGCTCCAGGGCCCCCCGCTCGAGGGCCCCGTTGAGGTCCGCGGCGAGATCTACATGCGGCGCTCGGTCTTCGCGACCCTCTCCGACGAGTTCTCCAATCCTCGCAACACGACCGCGGGCGCCATCAAGCAGAAGGACGCACGGAAGACGGCTCGATATCAGCTCTCCTTCTTCGTCTACGACATCCTCGGGCGCGACTTCGAGACCGAGCTTGAGAAGGTCGAGTGGTCTCGCGTCCACGGTCTCGTTCCCGTCGACACGAAGCTCCTGAAGACGGGTGAGATGCAGGGAGGCTACGACGCCTGGGTCGCTCAACGAGACGACGTGGACTACGAGATGGACGGGGTCGTCTACAAAGTAAACCTGGTCCGCGAGCACCGGCGCCTGGGCGCCACAGCCCACCACCCGCGCTACGCCATCGCCTACAAGTTCCAGGGCGACTCCTCGAAGACCACCCTCAATGAGGTCGAGTGGTCCGTGAGCCGCACCGGGACGATCACGCCGGTCGCGCTTATCGAGCCCGTTGAGCTCTCCGGAGCGATGGTGAGTCGCTGTACCCTCCACAATCTCTCGCGTGTCCGCGAGCTGGACCTGACCCTCGGGGCGACGGTGGTCGCGATGCGCCGTGGAGGCGTGATCCCTCACATCGAGTCCGTCGCCGCACCCGGTGACACCCCCGTGGTGGTACCCACGACTTGCCCCTCGTGTGATTCCCAGACGCGGGTGCGCCGCAACGAGCAGGTCCGAGGCGGCGAGGTCGTCCGGCTCATCGAGTTTCTCGACTGCACCACGCCCCTGACCTGCCCAGCCGCGGTGCGCGGCACCTTTGAGCACTTCGCACGAACGGTCGACATCGAAGGTTTCGGCCCCAAGATGGTCGATAAGCTCCTCGACTCCGGTCGGCTGCGCTCCCTCGCGGACCTGTACCGCCTGACCGCCGGCTCGTTCAGGGACCTGGAGGGCGTCGGAGAGGTCCTGGCCGCCAAGCTCGTGCAAAACGTTCAGGAGCGCTCCGAGCTGCCCCTGAGGGTCTTCCTGGCCGCCCTGGGCGTCGACGGCCTCGGCGCAGTGACCTCAGAGAAGCTCGCACAGCACTACCTTACGCTAGACCGAATCCTCACGCTGGAGGTGGGCGCGCTCGCCGCGCTCGATGGCTTCCAGGAGACCCTCGCGCAGACCATCGTCGACGGCCTGCGCGCGACGCGCCCGCTCATCGATGACCTGCGAACCGTCATGACGGTGAAGGACTTTGAAGTCGCGCAGGTCGCCATCGAGGCCGAGGCTATCACCGATCGGAGCTTTGTCTTCACTGGCGCCATGGCGACGCTCGACCGTAAGAGCGCGCAGAAGGCCGTGCGGGAGCGAGGCGGGCGAACACCATCGTCCGTGACCAAGGAGCTCGACTTCCTGGTCGTGGGCGACAAGGGCTCTCCGCTCCTCGGCGAAGGCAGCTTGTCGAGCAAACA
>CALCNF010000244.1 GCA_937897815.1 uncultured Pseudomonadota bacterium
CAGCGCCCTGATCCGCGAGCCGAGGGCGACCTCCCCGAGTGGCAGCGCGTCCGAATCAACAAGAAGGGCAAACGCCTGCCTCCGCTTCGAGCCGACCAGGGGGAGGCGTTCACGTACCGACTCCTCTACACCAAGCTCGGCACCACCTCGATGACGAGCCAGCTTGACCTGGCCCGTATGGTGCCAAGAGCGCTGCGCAGAGCCGGCGTCCCGCTCAAATACTCGGTGGGCTTCTCGCCCAAGCCGACGATCACCTTCGGGCCCGCGCTGCCCCTCGGGGTTTCCAGTCTGGGAGAGGTCGTTGACTTCGCCTCCCTGGAGGATGTGCAGCCCCAGGACATTTTGGAGAGGCTCGCCGAGGTCGCCGAAGAGGGAGCGATCCCCGTAGGCGTCGCGAAGCTCCCCGACGGCGCGCGCAGCTGCGCGCGAGTCGCGAAGCTCGCGGAGTACACTGTCGCGGCACCTGGAACCTGGCACGATGAGGCGCTTGAGCTGGCCGCGGAGCGCGCGCAGAGCGACGAGCCGCTGCTGCTGACGGTGATCCGAAAGAAAGGTGAGCGGGAGATCGATGTGCGCGACGGGCTCCTCGCTATGGAGGTGGTCGAGTCCAGTGAGCTGCTGGAGTCCCTCCTCGGGCTCCCCGAGGGCACGCCAGCCCTTCGCTGGCGCGTGAACCTGGACGAGGGCCCGCACGTGCGCGCTGAGGACATGGTTCGAGCGCTCTTCCCATCCGCCGAACGCCCGCCTGGGCTCGTCCTGGTCAGGACGGGGCTGTGGGGACTTCAGAAGGGGAAGGTGTTCTCCCTGCTGGACCCCGAGGCGGTCTCGGAGTTCACCCCAGAGTTGCCTCTGGAGATGCCACGTCCCTCCTCTTGAGGCGGGCTATCGACAAAGCGCGGCGCGCGCCTGTTCCAGCGCTCCCAAATCCGCTAATATCCAGAGCCTAGCAACTGAGTATGGTGATTCTCAGTCACGGAGAGCCAGGGCTCTCTTGGGCTCGTGAATGCAGTGGAGGAGTGTCGATGGACCAACCTGAGGAGTTGGCTGTGGGGGCGGACGCAGAGGTGTCGGAAGCGGAGCTCCCGACCCACCGCTCGTGGCTTCATCGCACCTTCGCGGGCTCCTACCGTATTGAGGCGGTGCTCGGTGAGGGAGCGATGGGACAGGTCCTCCTCGCGACGGATATCCATCTGGAGCGCGCGGTGGCCATCAAGGTCCTGAAGCCCGGTACGGCGGAGCGCATCCAGAACGACAAGAGATTCCGCCGTGAGGCCCGGGTTCTCTCCCGTCTGAATCATCCCAATGTGGTCACACTCTACGCATTCGGAACCCTGGACGACGGCACCGGCTACATCGTCATGGAGCGCGTGGATGGAGAACCTCTGACCGCGTACTGCGAAGCCGACAACCTCTTGTCATCCGAGCAGCTCAGCGACGTGATCGAGCAGATCTGCGAGGCGCTCTCAGCGGCCCATCGCCAGGGGATCGTTCACCGCGATATCAAGCCAACGAACGTCCTCATCAGCGGTCTGGACGGCGACCGACCGTCCGTGAAGGTCCTCGACTTCGGCTTGGCGAAGCCGCTGGATGCGGGCTCCGACCCCGGGGCGACGAGGGACCTTCTCGCGACGAGCGAAGGAGCGGCCATCGGGACGCCGGCCTATATGTCGCCGGAGCAGGCCTGCGGCGATAGCGTAGACGGCCGCGCCGACATCTACGGCCTGGCGTGCCTCGCGACCCAGCTGCTCACAGGCCACCTCCCCTTTGGAGGAGTGAAAGGGACCCAGATGGTCATGGCCCACGTCCAGCAGAAGCCGCGACTGCCATCCCAGCTTCGCCAGGGCCCGGAGTTTCTGCCGGGCGGCGCTCTGGACCGTGTGATGTCGTGCGCCCTCCAGAAGAAGGCCGCCGATCGCTTCGTTGACGCACAGTCCTTCGCCACAGCCTTCAGCGCCGCCCTGAAGGGAGAGCACGCTGACGGGTTTGACCCCATGCAGACCGGCCCCGTCACGGGGGCCTTCGAGGATACGTCCGCGGACAAGACGGCGCCCTCAAAGACGGCCTTCGGAGCGACCCAACTCTCAGGAGCTACGCAGCAGGCACCTCAAGCTGTCCTGCCCTCGCACAGGCAGGTCGCCGCGCTGCACCTGGAGCTGAGCTCCCTCGGGCCTGGGGTTGAAGACCAAAACATGACGCTCATCGGGGACGCGCTCGGCATCGCTGAGGCCCGAATCCGAGCCGCGATTACCGTGGAGGGCGGTGAGGTCCTCGGAGGGCTCGTTGGAAACCTCAAGGGGACCTTTAACGCGGAGATGAGCCCACCGCACGCTATCGAGGCGGCGGTTCAGGCGGCCCTCGGGATTCGAAAGGCGCTCCAGAGCCTCAGCTCCGACCCGATTCTCGGAGAAGGATTCGAGCCGACCTTTTGCATCGGGATCGATCTGGGCGGTCTGTACGTCGGCTCCAACTTCCGCGGCGAAGACATCGCCCACGGCCCGGCGCTCGCGGGCGCCAGCGCGATGGCGCTGGCCACGAGCAGCGGGGAGATTCGACTCTCGAAGCGCTGCTACAGGCTCGCTCGAGGGCGCTTCCATTATGCCGGCGCGAGCGCCTTCCAAAGCGAGATCGGCCCAGCGGTCATCGGCCTGCTGAGCACCTACCAACCGAGCGAGACCGAGATCTACGGCGTCCCGATCCCCCACATCGGAGTGGAGCGTGAGGCGGCTCGCCTGCGCGCGATGATCGACGACGCTCTCGATCTGATGCCGGGTGGGCGCGTGCTGATTCAGGGACCGCCGGGGATCGGCAAGACGCGTCTGGTCGCCGAGACCGTAGACTCCTTTGACGCCGACCAGCGGCTGCTCATCTACGACGCTGGGCAGTGCACCCTCGGCGGACACAGCATTCCCTACCGTCCTTTCGTCCAGGCGATTCGCTCGCGCGCCGGTGTCGTTCAGGACGACGGCGCCACGACGGTGAGCGACAAGATTGAGACGCTGATCGGCAGGTGGTTGATTCGAGAGGGTGAAGAGCCTCATGAGCTGGATGAGCTTCGCGGCTTTCTCAAGGCCCTGCTCGATGTATCCCCTTCGATGGATCCAGACGCCTCCCGGACCGTGAAGGAGCCGGACGCGCAGTTTGTGCGAGAGGGCCTGGCTGCCTACTACGCTCGCCTCCTTGAGCGCGCCCCTGTCCTCCTCTTCGTCGACGACTTCATGCACGCCTCTCCCCAGACGCGGGACCTGGTGCACTTCCTGGTGGAGCGCTTCGCCGATGCGCCGTTCACCACCGTGCTGTGCGCGCGGAGTGATGAGATGGTGCGACTGGCGACCTATCTGGACCTGGACGGCAGCTCTCCGCCCATCGAGATCCACCTGGAGCCCCTGGGTGAATCCGAGACGCAGCGACTCGTTCGCGCGGTACTGAACCGGGCAGATACTGTGCCCGATGAGCTGGTTTCGGCCATCGCGCACCTGTCCAGCGGCGTGCCGCAGATCGTGGTGGAGGCCATCTACGAGTTGATCGAGGCCGAGGTGATCCGCGTCGAGGAAGAGAAGTGGCTGATCAACCCAGACGCGCAGGAGACGGTTCGCTTACCGGAGTCTGCAGAGGAGCTCTTCCGCGAGCGCGTCCATCGACTGAGTCCGGGCCAGCGCGAGCTGGTGGAGATCGCGGCGGTCGCAGGCGATGTCTTCTGGCCCGACCTGCTGGTTTCCATGGCCAAGAACGCGGTCCGAGAGGGCGATATTCGCGGCCTG
>CALCNF010000245.1 GCA_937897815.1 uncultured Pseudomonadota bacterium
CCCCAGCGAGTTGAAGCTCGCTGGGGGATTTTTTTTTCGGTGGGGCGCGTTTTCTCCTCAAGTAAGCCTACAAACCAACCGTGGGAGTTGGTGTAGCAAGAGAAGTAGGTGGTCATCTTGATTCACCTGCGACCCGTTGTTAGAGTGAGAGACACCTGGATAGGGTTGGTCGATTCCATCAAGGAGAATGGCTATGCGAGACGCTTACTGGATTCCGCGCGATGATCGTCGCGACCAAGAGCAGCCGCGCCCTGTCCTCTACGCGCCGTCTCCCTACGAGATCTGGGAACAGCCGCCGGAGCATGAGTCTGAGGCTGAGGCCGAGACGGACGAGCAGGCCCGAGTGGTGATCATCGAGATCTAGGGCCGAAACGCCCTCTCATCTCGTGTTGGACACTTGGCTGGACGGGTCCCTCCCCTTCGGGTTACGACTCCACCCATGATGCGACCGTTCCAGGCCTGCCTGATCGCCTTGTTACTGTTGTGCCCCGTGGCGCACGCGGAAGTCGTGGAGGCGCTCGACGTGGGGCTCTCCGGTGGCCTGCTCCTCGTGAGCCCTGAGAGTGATCTCCTCGGCGATCGTTCCAAGGACACTACGCTCACAGACGCCGCTATCGTGGGTGTGCGCGCGGGCTACCGACTGAAGCAGCTCCCCGTCTCGGTGCAGCTCGTCGCCTTGACCTTTCCAGCCCATTATCACCCTGGCATCCTGAAGGGCTCTGGGGCCCTGGTCACCATGGAGGCCCTGGGACACCTCGCTACGGGCCCGCTGACCTGGAGCGCTGGTGGTGGCGTTGGCGCCCTGGCGCTCGTCGCCGGCACGGCTGGCGAGGACACGGACCTGGCCTACTCCGCAGGCGCTGGTGTCCGCTGGACGCCACCCGCGAGCGCCGCGTCCCTTCGGCTTGATGGAAAAGCCATCCTCTCAGATGGTCTGGGTTCCGGGATGGCGATCCACACGCTCATGATCCTGGGCGTCGATTTCGCCCTCTCCCACCACGCCTATCCCTCCGTTTCGTCCCAGTATCCGGGAGATGATGACAACGATGGCGTGGTGAACGCCCGCGATCTCTGCCCGCGCCTGGCTGGGACGCCCAGCATGAGTGGCTGCCCAGATGGAGATCGGGATGGCGTCGCTGATGACCGAGACGCGTGCCCGGAGACGAGCGGAATCGCAGCGTTTCACGGCTGTCCGGATACAGATGCAGACTCAGTGCCCGACACCACGGACGCTTGCCCCACCATTCCAGGCTCCGTGGAGCACGCAGGCTGTCCCGACACCGATGCAGATGGGATCGCTGACAGCCGCGATCGCTGCAAGAGACAGGCGGGGAGTGCCAGCCGCGAGGGCTGCCCCACACCGCCAGCGGCCGTGCTCTCGATGTTTGGGCGTCCCTTCGACTCCCTGATCTTCGTGGGAAAGCCACCCGGGCTCACCCTGGAGAGCTACGACGTGATCCGAGAGGTCGCGCGCGTGCTCGATGAGCACCCCCAGATTGAGCTTCAGGTTCGGGGCTACACCCACGACAGAAGACGATCAGAGCGGGCTTATTCCGAGACCGAAGATCGCGCGGCGGTCGTGGTGAGAGCGCTGATCGCCGAAGGGATTGATCCCGGTAGGCTCTCTGCGCTGGGCCTGGGCTCGGAGCAGCCCATCGCGAGCAATCGCACGCGAGCCGGTCGAGACAGGAATCACCGGGTCGAGATCCACGTCGTCCGCGGTGGCGATCGACGCTGAGCGCCAGGAGCTACTCGAGGCTCCAGTTGAACTCACACCGAAGCATACCGTCACCCTCTCCCTGCTTGGTGACCTTCACTTCGCGGAAG
>CALCNF010000246.1 GCA_937897815.1 uncultured Pseudomonadota bacterium
CGGACCCCATCGACGCGTGAGACGTCCTTGATACGCGCCGCGTGTGATGGCGTCGCCATCATCAAGATGAGGGCCAACAGTGAGAGCTTCATGAAACGTTTCATCGGATCACCTCTACACGCTGATTGTCGAGCACTCGGGCTCGGAGTGTGCGGCGACTCGAGGTCACCTTGACGCGGATGATGTCACCCACGCGACCTCGCTCGGAGACCTCTGCGCTCCCTCGCGCCACGATTGAGCCTCGCCGGACAGTGGTCTCTACAATGTCACCGCGGTTGACCGCGTAGGCACGGGTGAGCCAGCTGTTACGAACGGGCTCACCGGCGCGGACGGAGCGCTTGAGAACTTGCCCGACGGACAGGTTCGTCTCGGTCAGGTTCTGTCTATGAACAGGGAGCATCGCGAGCGCCACGTCGGACCTCTTGATCGTCTCACCGCGGTTCAGAGAGCGCGCGGCGACGACCGTCGGGACGCTCGCGTCCACGTGCGCTTGAACCCATGTCCACGACTCACTGCCATCACGCCCGATGAGGAGCGCCTTCGCAGCGACCCGGCCCAACCCATCCTCTCCCACAGGGAGCTCGATTCGCTTAATCGACCTCGCGTTCGCTGCCAGGGCGGTGTTGGAGACCCGCAGGCGGTCCACGACGATGTCTGCGTCCGCATGCAGGTCGGCGCGATGCCGTACCTCGCGCTCGAGCTGTTGTCCGAGCGCTTGAGTCAGGTTGGGGCCTGCGTGGGCGGCGGGGGCCGCCCCAAGCAGGAGCCCAAAGAGTATGCAGAGTCTCGTGGAGTTCATCGTATTACCTGATTGACGCGGTCTCGCGGAGCATCTCGTCGGAGGCCCGGATGACGCGTGAGTTGATTTCGTAAGCGCGCTGGGCTGCGATGAGCGAGATCATCTCTTCGATGACCTCTACGTTGGATGATTCGATCATCCCTTGCTGAATGGTCCCAAGCCCTTCCTCGGAAGGTGTACCGCTGATCGGCTCACCTGAGGCCTCGGTCTCCATGAAGAGGTTGTGCCCGAGGCTCTTGAGACCGCCGGGGTTCACGAACTGCGTCAGCTCCAGCTTTCCGATCTCAACTGGGATCGGCTCACCGGTGAGGCCAATCTTGACCGTCCCATCGGGCTCAAAGATGACGTTCGTCGCCTCTGCAGGGACCTCGATCGGAGGATCGAGCGTCTTACCTTCGGCGGTCGTGAGTCGGCCATCAGCGTCGATCTTCAGCATCCCACTGCGCGTGTAGGCTTGGGTGCCGTCGGGCTGGTTCACGCGGATGAACCCTTGTCCCTCGATGGCGACGTCGAGCTGATTGCCCGTGGACACCAGCGCACCGTTTGAGAAGTTCTTCTGGGTCGCGATGGCGCGCGTACCTTGGCCGACCTCAAGCGGGGCAGGGGAGCCCTGCTCTTTGCCATCTGCGCTGCCGCGAGCCGCACGGATCTCTTGATAAAAGAGGTCCTGGAACTCTGCACGCGAACGCTTGAATCCGGTCGTGTTGACGTTGGCCAGGTTGTTCGCGATCACGTCGATCTCGAACTCTTGGGCCTCCATTCCGGAGGCAGCTGTATTGAGACTTCTGATCATTTGACCATCTCCTCAGTTGACCGCGCTAGCGCGGTAGGTTCACCGCGGTGGTGTCCATCTCTTTGTAGGTGCGAATCACCTGGTGAAGGGTTTCGAAGTTCCGTTGAACCTCGATGAGCTCTGTCATCATCTTCACAGCACTGACGTTGCCGCCCTCGAGGAACCCCTGGA
>CALCNF010000247.1 GCA_937897815.1 uncultured Pseudomonadota bacterium
CTCACGGACCTGATCGTCCAGCCCGCGCCACCCGCGCAACCCGGGCTGCGCGATTACCGGCTTCAGTCGGCGCTGCTGATCGCCTTGACCGCCCTCATCGTCGGGATGTTCTGGTAGGCCATGATCGTCTCCCTTGGCGAGGCTCTGGTCGACCTGATCCACGCGCCTGGGGAAGGCGAACCGCGGGCCCAGAACGGTGGCTCGCCTTACAACGTGGCCATCGCTCTGGCCCGGCTCGGGCATGAGGCTGGCTTTCTCTGCCCGCTCTCATCAGACGCCTATGGGCGGCAACTGGCCCGTGGCCTTGAGGAGGCAGGTGTTCGGATTTGTGTCACACCGCCGGTATCGGCCCCCACCGCGATAGCGGAGGTCGAGACCGACTCCACGGGCCACCCACGCTACACCTTTCACCGGGAGGCAACGGCGGATCGCTCGCTCCAGGACACCCGCCCCGCGGACTGGCTGCCGAAGGAGCTGAAGGCGCTCCACTTTGGCTCCCTGGCCCTGGCCCAGGGCGATGATTGGCCCGCGTGGCGCGAGGCGGTCGTGAGCGCGAGAGAGTGTGGCGCGCTGATCGCCTTCGACCCAAACCTCCGGACCGCGCTGATCGATGACCTCCCGCGCTATCGCCTCCGCGTTGAGGAGGCGGTCGAGCTCGCGCACCTCATTAAGGCGAGCGACGAGGACATGGCATCCCTGGCTCCTGGCGTGGCGCCGGAACGGCATGTCCAGGGATGGCTCAACGGCGCTCGGACGGTTGTGCTTACGCGTGGCCCCGAGGGTGCGGAGCTCTGGGGCCCCCATGGCCAGCACGCCAGAGCTGGCTCGCCGATACAGGGCAGAGTGGTCGACACCGTGGGCGCTGGAGATACGTTCCAGGCGGCGCTCATCTCACGCCTCCTGCAGGAAGACCTGCACAAGGCAGGGCTCAGGGATGGAGCCGCGAAGCAGGCCCTTGAGTACGCCTGCCGCGCGGCTGCCCTCAACTGTGCCCGGGCGGGTTGCGATCCCCCGACGCGCGCTGAGGTCGAGCAGGCGCTCTAGGGCTCCAACGCCTCCGCTATCAAGGGCACGAGGTCACCCATTGGGCCCATAAAGGCGCTCGCGGGCCCCGTGTTCGTCACGATGGCGTAGCCCACACCGTCACCAGGATAGAGCCACGCTCCAGCGAGATTCATCGTGTTGGAGCCAAAGTGCTGGAGCGCGCCGCCCTGGGTCACCAACCAACCCAGGGCGTAGTTGCCTGCCGCGCCCTCGGTGCTGTGCAGGCCGCTCCAGGAGGCCTCGGACAGGAAGCCGGGCGGCCCACCGCCGAGGTGTCCCATCATAAACTTCGCCCAACTCCCCAGAGGACAGTGCACGGTTCCAGCCGGGCCTAGGGCTGGCGGGTTGTCCGCCTGAGGCCCCGGGGGCACACCCTGGCTCTGCCCGTTCTTTTGGCGATGCCCCCACGGCTGGTCCACGAGCGTCACGTCGCCCGGCGCCCCGAATCCGCAGCCCTCCATGCCAAATGGCTGAAAGAGCTGCGCCTCGATTACCGACTCCCAGGTCATGCCGAGGGCCTGCTCGATAGCGGCCCCGACGAGGATATAGCCCGTGTTTGAGTAGCTGTACGCCCCGGGGCTGTGGGGCGGGGCTGTGGTCAGAACCGTCTCAGCAAAGTCTCGACGCGTATCCAGCAGATCCGTGTCACCAGCAGCCCACAGGGAGGACCACAGGTCGGGCGCCTGAGAACCCAGACTGGAGTAGAGCCCGCCTTCATGGCGCAGGAGTTGACGCACGGTGACCGCCTGCAGCTCGACGTGGACCTTCACGTCCGGGAAGAGTTCCTGGAGATTCGCATCCAGAGCGAGCTCCCCGGTCTCGTCTAGCTTCGCGGCCAGGGTGGCGGTCATGGCCTTCGTACAGGAACCGAGGTGAAACTTGTCCTGGTCCTCAATGGGACTGCTCCCCGCAGCCCACCTCAGCCCTGCGACTCCGAGACCGAGCACCTTCTTCCTATCGAACGCGATAATGCCCACGCCGGGAAGGCTGTGCTCAACCCGAAAGGCCTCCGCGAGCTCGTCGAGTCGCAGAACCTCGTGGCTCGTGCTGCTATCACTCCCAACGGCATCACCGGGGAGGCTGGCGGGGCCATCGACCTGAGCATCCGCCGTCGTGGCATCCGGGCTGTGGGTCTCCGGCTCACCGTCCGGCACCGCCGCGGCGTCGGGCTCGTCGACGTCGACGCCCACCTCGGCAGCGCCGTCCGAGGTGTCCAGGCCGCTCGTCGGCTGCGTCGCCGGGTCCTCGCCGCAGGAGGTTGAAAGCAAGCCAGCGGCCAACCACAGCGCTACCCCAAAGCACTTCATACCCGACCTCCTGGTTGCCGCTGGATTATGACACGGCCCACGAGAAAGGCGAACGGGCGGCGCACGGCCAGGTCGCAGCCTGCGTGGCTACATATGTATGGCGCGCCCGTCGACGTCGAGCGCGGCCTCCTTGACCACCTCATGGAGCGTGGGATGCGCGTGACACACCCGCGCCATATCCTCGCTCGAGGCGCCAAACGCCATCGCCATAGCGGCCTCGACGATGAGCTCGCCCACTCGAGGCCCAATCATATGCACCCCCAGGACCCGGTCGGTCTCTGCATGGGCGAGGATCTTCACGAGGCCATCCGTCTGGCCCAGGGCGCGGGCTCGACCATTGGCCTTGAACGGGAAGGAGCCTTCCCTAAAGGGGGTCCCTTCCGCGGCCAACTCCTCACTGGTCTTGCCCACCGTGGCGATCTCGGGGTCCGTGTAGATCACGTTCGGTATCGCGTCGTAGTTCACGTGGCCCCAGCCAGTGGCGATCCGCTCCGCCACCGCGACGCCCTCCTCTTCGGCCTTGTGGGCCAACATCGCCCCCTGCACAACGTCGCCAATGGCGAACACGCCCGGCGCCGGTGTCTCCAGGTGGCCGTTCACTGGGATGCGTCCCCGGTCGTCCGTCTCGATCCCGACATTCTCGAGCCCTAGTCCGTCTGTATAGGGAGCGCGCCCCACCGCCAGAAGGACTCGGTCACACGCGATCGGCTCCTGCCCATCGGCCTCGACTACGCAGCCCTCGCCCTCGACGCGGGCGCCCGTCACCCGCACACCGAACCTCAACGTGAGGCCCTGCTTCTTGAAGATCTTGGCGGCCTGTTTCCCGATGGCGGAGTCCATCATAGGGAGGCAACGGTCCGCGTATTCCAGGACCGTCACGCGCGCTCCCAGACGCGCCCAGACCGAGCCGAGCTCAAGACCGATGACCCCAGCGCCGATCACCACCAGGTGCCCCGGCACCTCCGGATAGGACAGCGCTTCGGTGCTGCCGCCGATGAGGTCGCCACAGAGCTCAACGCCTGGGAGAGGAGCCACCCGGCTGCCGGTCGCGACGATCACGTGGCGGCTTTGGAGCACCTGGCTTCCCTCGTCCCCCTGGACGGCGACCTCGTAACCGTCGCTCGTCTTCGACTTGAGTGAGCCGTGACCCTGCAAGCGGTCCACGCCGTTCTTCTTTAAGAGGTGCGCGACGCCATCTGTGAGGCCCTTGACGATCTTGTCCTTTCTCGTGAGGAGCTTCGCGAGGTCCAGGGAGACACCCTCCACGTTCACGCCATGCTCAGCGAGGTGCTTTTGCGCCTCCACATAGCGTTCACTCGACTCAAGCATCGCCTTCGAGGAAATACAGCCAACACGGAGACACGTGCCGCCGAGTGCGGCCTCTTTCTCCACGCACGCCGTCCGCAGCCCAAGCTGCGCACATCGAATGGCGGCGACATACCCGCCGGGACCCGCTCCGATCACCACGACGTCATACACGGCGCTCATCTCAGACCTCCAGGAGGATTCGCTCGGGATTCTCGATGCACTCCTTGATGCGAATCAGGAAGCCGACCGCCTCTCGCCCATCGACGATGCGATGGTCGTAGCTGACCGCGAGGTACATCATGGGCCGCAACACGATCTCGCCATCCACACCCACCGGGCGCTGGACGATGTTGTGCATCCCCAGGATCCCGCTCTGCGGCGGGTTCACGATAGGGGTCGACAAGAGCGAGCCGTAGACGCCACCGTTGGTGATGCTGAAGCTGCCCCCCATGAGGTCGTCTGGCATGATCTTGCCAGCCTGCGCGCGCCGACCGAACTCCGCGATCTGAAGCTCGATATCCGCGAAGCTCATCGCCTCCGCGTTGCGCAGGATCGGCACCACCAGACCCTTGCCTCCGCCGACGGCCACCCCGATGTCGAAGTAGTGCTTGTAGACGATGTCGGTGCCGCGAATCTCCGCGTTAAGCGCCGGGAACGCCTTGAGACCCTCAATGACGGCCTTCACAAAGAAGGACATAAAGCCGAGCTTCACGCCGTGCTCTGCCAGATACCGGTCCTTGTAACGCGCTCGCAGCTCCATGACCGCCGACATATCCGCTTCGTTGACCGTCGTGAGGAGCGCCGCCGTCTGCTGAACCTCGACCAGCCGCTTGGCGATGGTCTGGCGCATCCGGGTCATCCGAACGACCTCCTCCGCTCGCTCACCCTGGGGTGCGGCGGGCGGGGCGGGACGCGCTGCAGTCGGGGCAGGCTGTTCAGCCTTAGCGACCGCCGCGACGGCGTCCTCCTTGAGCACACGTCCACCCAGGCCCGTCCCCTGAACGTCCTCAACAGAGAGCCCTCCCTGGTCCAGAACACGCTGAGCAGCGGGCATTGCGATGGAGGCCGCCGAGGCCTCCTGGGCCGGCGCTGGGTCGGCGACGCTCGTAGGTTCGGGCTCACTGCCGAAATCCGCGGGAGGGTCTCCCGCTTCGATCATGCCGAGGACAGCGCCGACTGCGGCCGTCTCATCCTGGTTCTTCTCAATGGCACGGAGGTAGCCCTGGATCGGGGCAGGCACCTCAACGGTCGCCTTGTCCGTCTCCAACGCCACGACGGGCGTGTCTACTGCAACGTAGGTCCCAACCTCGACCAGCCATTGGCTTACGACGACCTCACTGATGGACTCACCGACCGACGGAACGACAATCTCACCGGACATTCTATCCTCTGTTTAGCCACTCACTGGCCATCATCAAGCGCTGCCGCCAAAAGCCTCGCCTGTTCAAGTTTGTGACTCGATCCAGAGCCCGTGGCGGGGCTTGCCGACTCTGGACGACTCACGCGTACTAGCTCTACTCGCTCAAAGCTGTCGCCTTCGAACCGATCCCGGATGAAACGCCACGCGCCCATATTGGCGGGTTCCTCCTGGACCCAGCGAACCTCAGTTCCGTCTGGGTAGTCCGCGAGGACCGCTTGGAGCTCCTCGGCTGGGAAGGGATGGATCTGCTCGAGACGCACCAACGGAATGTTCTGCTTTTCGGGATCGCTCTCACGGACCTCCGACAGGTCGTAATAGACCTTGCCTGAGCACAGCACCACGAAGGGCGCGGCCTTGGGGTCCACACCACTCGCATCCGGGATCACCTTCTGGAAGGAGCCCTCGCTGAAAGCCTCAATGGGGGAGACCGCCTTGGGGTGACGCAGCAGGCTCTTAGGGGTCATGACGACCAAGGGCTTGCGCTGAGAAGAGCGGACCTGTCGGCGCAGGGCGTGAAAGATCTGCGCGGGCGTCGTGAGATTCGCGACGCGAATGTTGTCCTCGCCTGCCAGCGACAAGAAGCGCTCCAGCCTCGCCGAAGAGTGCTCGGGCCCCTGCCCCTCAAATCCGTGAGGGAGCAACATGACGAGGCCACTCAGGCGGGACCACTTGTCCTCTGAGGTCGTGATGAACTGGTCGATGATCACCTGAGCGCCGTTCGCAAAATCGCCGAACTGGGCTTCCCAAATCACCAGACCATCGGGCCACTCAAGGCTGTAGCCAAACTCGAATCCCAGGACGGCCGCCTCGGACAGGGGGCTGTTCCAGACATCGAACAAGCCCTGCCCTTTCGCCAAGCCCTCATACACACAGTGCTCCCCCCCTGTCGTCTGGTCATGAAGGACAGCGTGTCGGTGACTAAAGGTCCCTCGCTGGCTGTCCTGGCCGCTGAGCCGGACGCGTGTTCCCTCAATCAGGAGCGAAGCAAAGGCCAGGGCCTCTCCAGCCCACCAGTCTAAGGGCGTACCCTCGCTACCCATCTGGCTGCGACGCTCGAGGAGGCGCTTGAGCTTCCGGTTCAGGCTCGCCTCGGGCACCTGGGTCAGCTGACCGATCAAGCCCACAAGAACCTCGCGGTCGACGGCGGTCTCGTACGCGCCCTCCGTGGACTCCGGCCCGCCCTTCATCTCCGCCCAGAGGTTTCTTATTTGGCTCGGCACAGTGGCCTCAGAGGCCTTGCCGTTCCCCCGGGCGACAGCGAGGTCCGTCTCCAGAGCGCTCTTGCACGCGACGGCGATCGACTCGGCGTCTTCCTCTGTGACCACCCCAAGAGACACCATGTTCTTCACGAAGTTCTCGCGCACCGTCGCCTGACGGTCGACGCGCTGATACATCTCGGGCTGGGTGTAGCGAGGCTCATCACCCTCATTGTGGCCGTGGCGTCGATAGCAATACATATCGATGACCACGTCGCGGCCCCAGCGCGCCCTGAACTCCATGGCGAGCTTGATCACCTGCGCGACCGCATCCGGGTGCTCTCCATTCACATGGAACACCGGAACCTGCAGCATCTTCGCCACGTCAGTCGCGTATCGACAGCTCCGGGAATCTGCAGGGTTCGTCGTGAATCCCACCTGGTTGTTGACGACGATGTGGAGCGTCCCGCCGGAGCGGTATCCATCCAGCTCGCTCAGGTTCAGGCTCTCCTGAATCACGCCCTGGCCTGCGAAGGCAGCATCACCATGAATCACGACCCCCATCACCTGGTCGCGGCGATCGTCCTCGAGGCGGTCCTGCGTCGCTCGCGAGCGCCCCTGCACGACCGGTGTGATGAAGGCCAGGTGGCTTGGGTTGAAACACAGGGACAGGTGAATGCTGTGCCCGGAAGCGCCCTCGCGCATGCTCGAGTAGCCGACGTGATATTTCACATCCCCCTTACCGATGTACTTCTCAGGCGTCGCGTCTTCGAACTCTGTGAAGATCTGATACGGCTGCTTGCCCATGATGTTGGCGAGCACGTTCAGACGCCCACGGTGCGCCATGCCCAGGAACACCTTCTGCACGCCCCTCTCCGCGGCCTCCTCAATGGCGATATCCAGGAGCGGGATCAGGCTCTCCGCCCCCTCTAGAGAGAAGCGCTTCGCGCCCAGGTACTTGGCGTGGATAAATCGCTCGAACAGCTCCGCCTCTGTGAGCTTCGTGAGGATCCGGACCTGCTCCTCCCGGCTCAGGGAGCAGGTGTTTTGCGTGGACTCCATCCGGCCCTGAAGCCACTCCTGAACCTCCACGTCTTCGATGTGCATGAACTGCACACCGATGTGCTTGCAATAGGTGTTTCGCATGATCTCAACGACCGAGCGAAGCGTGTGCGCCTCCAGCTTTCGATCGCCGAGATAGACCACCTGCTCTAGATCGCCATCGGAGAGCCCGTGATACTCCAGTTCCAGCTCGGGATGAGCCTCTGGAGCAGTACCCAGTGGGTCCAGGTCTGCCATCACATGGCCTCGAACCCGGAACAAGCGCACGAGCTGACCCACGCGCTGCTGAATCATGCTCGTCGTCCGAAGGCGGTTCGCGGTGATCTCGAAGAGCCGTCGTGAGAACCCAGCGTTTTGATCGAGCAGCGTGTCCAGGTCCTCGGGCCCGAGCTTCAGCAGGCTGAGATCGGTGTGCGCGATGACGTCGGCAGAGCGTCTCTGGCTGGGAGCAAAGCTCATCCCGCCGATGACCTCTCCGGGGCCAAGGTTGGCCACCCATTCTCCGCCACGCTCGACGCGCGCGACCCCATCATGGACGAAATACACGCCATCTCCGAACTGATCCTGGCGGACCAGATACGCATCGGCAGGCACCTGAAGCAGCTGCGTCAGGCTTGAGATGAAGGACAACTCCTCATCCGCGAAGCCCGCGAAGAAGCCAAGGCCACGAAGCAAAGCCAGGTGCTCCTGATTGGGCACATGCTCTGATATCGGCCGAGAGGGACGCGCTGGGCGCACAACCGGGACAGCCGAGCTCCCGCCGTGAAAGATGCTCTTGTGGATACGCTCCGGCCCTAGGCCGGGGGCTCGGGTCGGCTCACGCTCCTCAAAATAGGCGCGCCATGTCGGGTCTACGCTCGCCGGGTTCTCCAGGAACTCCGCGTATAGCGCCTCAACAAATGAGAGGTTGGTGACGTTGAAATCCACATCCATCGGACACACCCACGCCCTATCGCCGAACTTGATCCGTTGCTCTCAGGCAACCCTCAACGGGGGGAGCCTAAAGAACCGAAGACCATTCGTCCATGGGTCGCACACACGCGCTGGCCGAATCCGCGAAACCACAGCGCGAGTTCGCGGGTCCTGGCAGGCAAGAAGCAACGTCGACCCCCGGTGTGCGCCGGGGGTCGACGTGCGTCAAGACTAGAAGTTCCAGCCCAGCGTGAGCTGTGCATTCGGGAGCGCATTTCCAAAGAATACGTGATCCTTGATGCTCTCCACGGCAGCCGCGTCGGGCCCCGAGACGACCGGGCCAGCGGTCTGAAGCCATCCAAGGTCAAACCCAATGGAGAATCCCTTCGTGGGCTGGGCTCCAAAGCCTACGCCCAGATACCCAACGGGGTTCTCGTAGTAGTTCGCCTGGAACACGTTGCCGTCCGGATCGGTCAGCTCGTTCTCAATGGTGCCAATTCCGATACCGGTGACCACTCGGAACCAAGCGGCCTCCACAAACGGGCGGTGCTGCACAAAGAAGCCAACCCACGAGCTGTCCGTCTTGACCGCGTAGTCGGTTCCATCCACGTCGACGTCCATCTCTCCACCAGGCAAGCCGCCAAGCACCGCGAAGAAGCTCGTCTTTTTGGAGGTGTTGTAGTTGAGGTTCAGGGAACCGCCGAACGGGCTCACGCCCACGCTTACGCCGTACTCGGCAAAGTCATCGCCAGCGGAGTCCTGGGCCAACGCCGTCTGGCCGAGCGCCAGCGTTCCGACGAGAGCCATGATCATCACTCGAAGCATCATTTGTTATCCTCTATCTTCTAGGAGTCTTGGAGCTGCCATTGGATGCCCCCTGTGGACGCGCGAGGGGC
>CALCNF010000248.1 GCA_937897815.1 uncultured Pseudomonadota bacterium
AGGCGCCACGTCAGCCGCGCTGCATCCCTCACGACGTCACCTCTACGTGACGTCGTCTCGTTCCTCGTTGGACTCGGGGGCCCCTTACGTATGGGACGTGACCCAGGGGTTCTATTTTCGGCCCGAGGGTGACGGTCTCCTTCTGTGCGCCTGCGATGAGACCGCGTGGGGGGAACGCGAGGTCGTGGTCGAGCCGGGCCATCGCTCCGCTCTGGCCGCCAAGCTCCTCGACCATGTCCCCGAGCTCGCTGATGCGCAGCCTGGCCGGTCTTGGGTCGGGCTCCGCACCAAGACCCCCGACGGTCGCTTTGTCCTCGGTCGTGATCCTCAAGTGGAGGGCTTCACCTGGGCCGCCGGCCTCGGTGGACACGGGATGACGACCTCCCTTCGAGTAGGACAGCTCGTCGCGAGCGCGGTCATCGACGGCCGGGTTCCGCAGCCCTACGCGGACGCCATGCGCCCCGACCGTCGGGCGCCGGTCACCGAACGCTGACAGGAACGCTAGAACGTTCGTTCGACATTGGCCCGGCGGGCGACTAGCCTGTGGGCTGTCGTTTGTGACATCTGGCCGTCCCGAGACCATGACCGAGCAGCGTAACGCCCACCCCCTGAACGTAGTCGCCGTCGGTGCCGAGCGCGCCGATAGTCGTGTGCTTGTCCTTGAGCTTCACCGCTCCGATGGGCGAGCGGACACCCTGAGCCTCTTGATGGGGCAGGGAACGGCGAAAGGGGTGATCTACGCCGAGACCGATTACAGCGTGAACTCGGATCGGCTCCGTGAGATCCATCGGCGGGCGGCGGTCCGGTGCGGGGGCAACGTCGCTCCAATGGACTGGGAGGTGGCGCGACGATGGGTCGCGCGGGCCATCCTGGTGGATCGACTGAGGGCCCCTTCGACCGCGCTGCGACCGGAAAAGGTGGAACCCTGGATCGGCGAGTGGAGCGACGCCATTGATGGAGTCACCGATCTGTTCACGTGCGCACAATGCAAAGAGGGTCTGCCCGGAGCGTGGCAAGTGGCTCTGGTGAACGACGAGATGCCGGATATCGGCGGCGTAAAGTGTCCGAAATGCTCTATCCGTATGGAGCCCACTCTGGCGAAGCGGCGGCCGCGAAACCGGCTCGCTGCGCTCTCCCGGCTGCACGTAAGCACGGGAGAGGCGCGTCGCGGTCTGGCCCTCGCGGCCCAGGCTGAGGCGGAAGGAGTCGAGCGGGACGAGCTCGACGCCGCGAGAGGCGAAGCCCACCTGCGGCTGTCCAACCCGGTTCAGGCCGCGTTGCATCTGAGGCGCGCGGTGGTTCGCAATCCGGGTGACCTCAGGAGTCGGGCTCTCCTGATCGAGTCGGAGGCGCGCTGCGGCCTCGTGGCGTCAGCGACCGTTGGGCTCGACCAGCTCCTGGTCGCCAGACCTGACGCCCGCGAATTCGTGGAGGCCGTGAAGTCCGAGCTCCCGGAGTTGGACGCGGACGCGGCCGCTCACGCCAGCGAGCTGGAACATCGATGCTTGCAGGCCCTGGCGCTCATGGACGGTGGGCGGTTCGATGAGGCCCTCGCGACCTTCAATCCTGCTCGAGAGCGCGGCAACACTCATCCAGCCGCGCGCTTCGTCGCGGAGGTCGCCGAGCGGGCGAAGGTCGCTCCCTCAAGTCGGCACGTCGCGACCCAGGTGGCCGAGCTGTTCAGTGAGTCCCTGAAGCTCGCTACGGCGGCCCTGGCGCGCTTCGTTCAGCGGTAGATTACGCCCGTCTTTGCGTTGCCTAGGGCGGTGGCCGGCTTCGAGATCACGGCCTTACACCGGAACTCGAACACCTCGATGATCTTGAAGGAACCCACGCCCTTCACCGAACCTCGCTGGCCGACCTTCACCTTGTGACGTTTGCCCTTGTTCAGGATCAGGTTGGTCTGAGCCCCTCGAGGGACCGCCTGGACGATCTTGGCCGCGATGGGCCCCAGGGGCGCCACGACGCACTTGCCGCGTTTGCAGATCGTACCCTCGCCGCACTCGGGCTGGCAGGGGAGGCTGGGTCCGCTAGGCGCTGACCGGGGGCGGCACACGCCACCACGACACACCTCGCCTGAGGGACAACGCTTCTTGTGGCACGCGTCTTTGACACACCGACCCAGTTTTGAGCTGCAGACCTGTCCGGCCTTACATCCTCTCGGGCACGACAACGGCGCTTCGCACCTTCCGTTCCTGCATTGAGCGCTGCCCTTGCATGGAGGGTCACAGACGTTGTCGTCCATCTCGGCCACGCATCGGCCGTTCTCGCAGTAGCTACCGGTCGCGCACCGCACGTTGGCGCACGGGTTGGACGGAGAGGCATCGACTCGGAACTCCAGGTTGTACTTGGACTTCCCTCCGATGCCCTCGAGCTTAATCAAGTACGTCGTCTCGCCCTCGGCGTGCCACGTGAGGTCGTAGCGCACCACGTTCGGCTCGATGGGCTGGCGCGTGTACTCACGCGCGTCGATGTCGTAGACGGTGACCTGGCCCGTCAGCCCGTGCTTGCCCTTGAAGGGATCGCCGATTCGCACGATCAGCTCGGCCCGGCCTGACTCAATCGGCGTCACGGTCTTCCAGTCGACCAGGTCGCCGCGGCCCACGTTGAGCTCGTCATGGACCGTCAGATCCTCCGGGATGACGCGCGCCGTGGAGGCGGTGTGATCGGTGTCGCGGTAGGTCGGGCCACAGCCGATGAGGCCCAGGGCCAGCGAGAGCAGCGCGGCGAGCGTGAAGAGGGTCCTGGAAGTGATGGCGGCCTCCTGATGGGCGCTAGAACAACACCAGGATCGCTTAGCACACGGAGTTCGTCCACTCCAGAGGAGCGCCCTGTGCGAGACTCAGTCTCCTGCGCCTCGGTTGGTGCGGATTCGGTCGAGGGTCTTCTGGTACTCGATCTCGAAGTCAGCCGTACCCTCTTCGAAGTTCTTGATATGCCGACGGACCTCTCGGTCCATGTCGTTCTCAAGCCCCGTCTCTTTCTTGATGATGGGTCCGATCACGCGGCGAAGATCGTTGTCGTCGCCGTAGATCTCTTCCACGTTTCGGCTCTGGAGCAGGATCTCAACGATCTGCCTTACGAGCCACTCGATGGCGTCTTCGCCCTGGCCAAACTTCTTCTCGGCGGCCAGCTTCGCCTTGAGCTTGCGGGTGTGGGAGTAGTCGAGCCCACGGCTCGCGACGAGGTCCTTGGCGCGCTCGCTGAGCTCGTAGTCGACCCGTCGGTACTCCTTGAGCACGCTCCCTACATCGAGCTCGACCTCGCTGACGAGATCCGGTTCCACCTCGATCAACTCGTTGGCGGACAGGGCCTTTACCACCGAGCTTGAGATGCCAGGAATGCGTTCGCGATAGATGCGCATGAGGAGCCTCCATGGGGATCTGCGCAGGTAGGTAGCACACGCTCTCGCCCCTGTCAGCCCTTGGTTTTAACGGCCTCGGGTTCTAGCTCTTGAGGTCACCTGGTTCGTGGCCTTGAGGACCGCTGTTCGTGCGCAGGGGGGCGCTGCGCGGCGCGCCTTGCGCGCGCCAGAGCGCGGCGCGCGTGACGCACCCGCGAATTCCGGTTTTGATTCCGGGGTCCCCATCGATTACTCTTCATGGCCGCCGTCCGCTGTTGGATCGAGAGGAACCCCGTGCTCAAGAACCGAACCCTCTGCCTCGTCGTGGTGTGTCTTATGGCCGCCTGTTCAGACGCCGATACCGTGACCAATGGGGGCGGAGTCGTCGTCGGTGATGGTGGCTTTGGCCAAGACCTCGATGGGGGTTCGACCGACTCCAGTCAGTACGTCCAGCCCGACGTTTGGGTGGGCGACTGTGAGCCGGGCGAGAAGACCTGCTCAGGCCCCTTCGCCGTGATCGAGTGCATCGCGACCGGTATGGACTGGTATGAGAGCACATGCCCTGACCAGCAGGGGTGCGAGGAGGGTGTTTGCAAACCGTGGATCTGCGATCCGCTTGAGTCCAAGCTCACCTGCCTTGATGACAAATCATTCGAGCGCTGCAACGCCGCAGGAACGGCTTGGGAGATCGTGCAGTGCGGCGCTGGATCCGACTGCAAGCAAGGGACGTGCATCCAGCTGCTCTGTACGCCTGGAACGACCATCTGCAAGGGCTTCTCTTCGACCCAGGTGTGCAACGCCGATGGGTCGGCGTGGGTGGACGGTGAGACCTGCGTTCAGGGCGGCGCGTGCTGGGACGGCGAGTGCCTGAGCCCTTGCGAGGTGAACATCAAGGACGGCTCCTACCTCGGGTGCGAGTACTGGGCCATGGACCTCGACAACACCGAGGGCTCTGAGAGTCAGGTGGTGGGCGTTGTGGTCTCGGTTCCCGCGAACACGAGCTCGACCGACGTGCAGATCAAGAACTTCGCGACGGGCGAGGTCCTGAGCGCGGCCCAGTTGAAGGTCGCCAGTACGTTCGTAAACGCAGGCGAGGTGAGGGTCTTTGAGCTGCCGCTCGGGTTCGACGTGCAGGGCACGACCATGACCCAGAACACGTTCCAGATCCTCACGACGTCGCCGGTCGTTGTCCACCAGTTCAACCCGCTGAACGGAGAGGGCGTCTACACGAATGACGCGTCCCTGTTGCTGCCGTCAAAGGTCACCGGCCAGCAGTACTACGTGATGTCCTGGCCGCATCGCTCGGATGGTCAGTTCACCCTTCGAGGATTCGCGACCGTGGTCGCTACCGAGGAGGGACTCACCCATGTGAAGGTCGAGCCGACCTCGAACGTGATCGCGGGCCCCGGCATCTCGGCCCTCGAGGCGGGCAACAAGTACCTCTTCGTCCTTGAGCAGGGCCAGGCCCTGAACTTCGAGACGGACGGCGAGCACGGGTCGGACTTGACGGGCACCTTCATCGAGGCCGACCAGAAGGTCACGGTGCTCGGTGGTCACGAGTGCGCCAACGTCCCCGTCGGAATCGAGGCCTGCGACCATCTTGAGCAGCAGCTCTTCCCTCTTGAGACCTGGTCGACGGAGTATGTCGCTGACGCCTTTAAGAAGCGCAGCCCGACTCAGGTGGACGTATGGCGAGTCATGGCTGGCGCGAACGACGTGATGGTCACGACGAACCCACCGGTCCCTGGTTATGAGACCTTCATGCTCCAGAAGGGCTCCTGGCTGCAGTTCGTGAGCGGAGACTCGTTTGTCATCGAGGCCGACGGTCCCATCATGGTTGGACACTACCTCTCGGGCTCTAGCTACCCGGGGGCGGAGATCGTCTGCATGGAGAGCGACGACGCCATTGGAGATCCGGCCTTCACGCTGGCCGCGCCGTCGAAGCGCTTCCTGAAAGAGTTCGCCGTGTTGACCCCTGAGGGCTACATGGAGAACTACCTGAATATCACCGTCCCGGACGGGGTGTCGGTCACCATCGATGGCCAGCCGTTGACCGCGCCTATCGTCCCGATCCCGGGTACGGGCTTTGGCGTCGCTCAGCAGGCCGTCTTACCCGGTGTGCACACCGTCACGGGAAGCAAAGCCTTTGGCCTTACGGCCTATGGCTACGATTGCGATGTAAGTTATGCCTATCCTGGAGGCCTCAAGCTCCAGGCCCTGACCGGGGATGAATAAGACCATGCAAGTTCACCATCATCCGTTCAGAACTCTTCTGGCTCTATCCGTCACGATCCTGGCCTGCCTCTTTCTGGTCGGCTGCGAGTCGGGCTCCGGTGAGGAGCCTCAGGTCGGGATCCCAGTGGAGCAGGATCCGAACTGCACCCCGGCGTGCTTCTTCAAGGACTGCGGGTCCGATGGCTGCGGAGGCGTGTGTGGCGTGTGCGCGACGGGCGAGGGCTGCTCCTCGGGTCGCTGCGTCCTGGGCGCTGCCGATGATGACGCAGGTTCGATGGGTCAGGACGGCGGCGGCACCCCTGGGCTCCCGTCGAGCGAGGACGATGACGGAGACGGCGTGCTGAACTTCGTCGACAACTGCCCGTCGGTGGCGAACCCCGGTCAGCAAGACCTGGACTCCGATTTCCTCGGCGACGTCTGTGATCCAGACCGTGACAACGATGGCACCTTTGACGCGGACGATTGCGCGCCGGAGGACCCCATGATCAGCCCGAGCGCCAAAGAGCGCTGCAACGGGGTAGACGACAACTGCGACGACGTGATCGACGGGGAGAACTCCCTCGATTGCGTCGATTACTTCATCGACAACGACGCGGATGGTGCGGGCACCTCGGAGTCGGCCCGCTGCCTCTGCAACGAGGACGGAGCGCACACCGTGAAGGTGAGCGGCGACTGCGATGACCTGACGCCGGCGATCTCGCCGCTCGTCGATGAGCAGTGCGACGGGGTGGACAACAACTGCAACCTGCTCCTCGATGAGGGCTGCGACGATGACGGTGATGGCTTCTGCGACGCCGCCATGGCTGTCTCAGACCCCTGGCCAGCTGTGTGTCCGCTGGGCGGCGGAGACTGCTACGACTACTCCGCTGACGTGAACCCGAACGCCACCGAGA
>CALCNF010000249.1 GCA_937897815.1 uncultured Pseudomonadota bacterium
CGAACAAGAGAATGCTCGTGTTCTTGAAGTCGACCGCGATGTTGTCGGCCTCGACGATGAGCTCACCGTTCTCCATGGAGAGCAGCGCGTCGAGGTCCACGGTGATCTGGTCGACCGTGAAGATCCCCGTGAGCACCTGAGCCGGGAAGATGCTCACCGCGGGCGTGAGGATCTCAAGGTCCATGGTGAAGTTGTTCAGGGCCAGGGTGATGTCGAGGCCGCCCTCGATGAGCTGGAGGCTCACGTCGGCGCTGTCGATCGCGATGTTGGTCGCGTGGACCTCACAGTCGCCCGCGATGCATGAGAAGTCGGTCAGGGGGTTCTCGACCAGGCCGGAGAGGTCGAGTCCGGCCATGACCACCTCCATAATCGTAGCCAGGTCATTGAGGTTCTCCGGGTCGTGGTCGCCGTCGTCGATCAGCTGCTGACCGATATCGACGATGAGGGCCTTGGTCACCGCGTCCGACTCAAAGGAGGCAGGCGAGAGCGCGTAGTGCTCATCGGACCACAAGACGGACCGGGCCGCCGTGCGCTCGTTACCCCACTGATCTTCGGCCACCACGTCGAGGATGTTCACGCCGTAGACCAGGGGCACCTCCAGAGTGAAGTCGCCGCCCTCCGCGGGGACGCTGTGTGGCTCGCCCATGATCGTCAGGAGGGCGATGGTGCCCATATTGTCGGCCACGTTCCCCGAGAGCGTGACCGTCGGATCGCCTCCGGCGGGCGCCAGTCCTCGTTCGGGGCTCGTGATGGTGATCGTGGGCCCGGTCTGATCCACGACGAGCTCGATGCTCGCGCTCTTGGCCGTGTCCGCCTCCAGGTCGGCCGTGAGGGTATAGAAGCCCTCCTCTGAGAACGAGATGGTCGTCCCATTTTCCCCCAGCAGGGTGTAGGTGCCCTCGGGCGTCGCCGTGACATTCACGATGGGGATCCCCGTGATCGGGTTCTCCCAGGCGTCCTCGCCGACGCCGATCACCTGAATGCCCGAGTTCACCTTATGGGCCGGGGTGTCGGGGATGGTCGTCAGACCGAACGTCACCGCAGGTCCCGCTTCGATGGTCCAGGTCGCGGCGATGGCGCTCTCCACGCCCGCGCCCGCGCAGGTGACCTCGTACTCACCCATGGCGGTCCCGCTCACGGTCTTGCCATCGATGACGATCGAGGGCGTGGGCGCAACCTCAACCGTCGTGTCTGCGTCCTCCACCCGGTTCCCGTAGGCGTCCTGGAGCTCACAGTCCACGGTCGCCGTCTCCTCGGGCAGGGTCGTGTTGGGCGTGACCGAGGCGGAGCTCACGGCCGGGGGGCCTGCCAGGACGTTCAGGGACGCTGGAGTCGTGTCCGTCAGCTCGCCCAGGACGCAGGCCACGGAGACCTCGCCGGCCAGGGTGCACTGCACCGAGAGCGCGCTCACCGTGACGCCATCGTTGGGCGTCACCTCGACAACAAACCCCTCGACGGGGCCCTGGTGGCCTTCGCTGTCGTTGGCTAGACAGGTCACGTTCACTGAGTCTCCAGCGATCAGCTCGGTGACCGGAAGCAGCGTCTCGACGGACACGATGTCGTCTACGTTCACGGGGCCGGGCGTCACGGGATGGGTCGTGACCGGGTCTTGGCTGCTCCCTGAATTGGAGTCATCGCCGCAGGCCCCGACCAACAAGAGGAGGGTGCATAGAACGCTCGCGATTCGCCTGATCATCACTGTCCCCTGAAGTGCGTTGGCGCGCATCCTAGCGGTCTGCCCCGGAGGCTACAAGAAGCGCGTTCGCGCGACCTGACGGCCGAGAAGCGCCAGGGTCGTGACGAGGAGCCAGAGCCAAGGAGCCCCCCCGGAAGAGCGGCCTCCTTGGCAGCCTCCCGAGTCGCAGGAGAGTCCCTCGTCTACGGATCCGTCGCAGTCGTCATCTCCGCCGCCGCAGCGCTCCTCGGGCGGCGAGCACTCGGACCATCCGCAGCTCTCTTCACACACTGAGGAGCCCGCGCTCCCGCACGAGGTGACGCAGGTCTCTTCTCGTCCGAGGGCGCACTCAAAGGTCTCATCGAGCGCGCCGTCACAGTCTTGATCGAGCCCATCGCAGAGCTCCTCAAGGGTCTCGCATGCCCCGAGGTTGCATCCCTCAAGGCAGGTCGCTCGACCCTCGGTTTGGCAGGCGTTGGTGCACGTGAACGTCTCGCCCAGGGCGCACTCGAAGGTCTCATCGATGAGCCCATCGCAGTCATCATCCTGACCGGAGCAGGACTCCTCAGGAGCCTCGCAGCTCGACCACGCGCACGAGTCCTCACAGGTCGCGGACCCCTGGGAGTCGCAGGTCGTCTGGCATGGCCCGGTCGCTCCGCTCGCGCACGCCCATGTCGTGTGGTCCACGCTCAATTCGAGGCGTCCCCACCCTGTCTGGTTGTTGGGCGCGTCCTCGGCGAGAGGCGCCGCGTCGTTGAGGAGGATCCCCACGGCGTCGACGGCGGAGGCGCCGGTGCTCTCCATGACCAACGCGAGCGCTCCGGCGACGTGGGGCGCGGCCGCTGAGGTCCCCGTGAAGGAGCCCATGGCCTGGGTGCTGGCGGTCGCTGGGGCCATGATCTCGGGCTTGGTCCTCCCGTCCGTCGTCGGGCCATGCCCCGAGTAGACGGCGGCCGAGCCCGCCTCCCAGTCCGACGGCGCAATGGCGCCTGTGGTCACGGTGTTCATGCACGAAGCGGGATCATAGCTGGCCCCTTCGCTGGTCTCCTCCAAGCTGTCTTTGTCGTCTCCGAGCACCAGGATCCGCATCGCCATCGCCCCTGAAGGGGGCTTCTGACCGTAGATGGAGATGCCGTAGGTGCCGCTCATGGCGCCGCTGAGCGCCGCGTCCTCGTACGGGTCGACCAGGGGGCCGTTCGTCGCTTCGCCCGAGGCGACGAGCACCCACTCGTTCACGCTCCAGCGATACAGATGAACGTCCAGGTCGGCCTCGTGGGTGAGGTAGTCGTTCCAGTCCAGGTTGATGGAGAGGCTCCCCGGCGAGACCTTGCTCAGCTCGAGGATCTCGTCGCCATCGCCAAAGTCGTGCCATCCGTCCTGATCGGGATCATTCCACGTGCCCAGCCATCGGTGCCCGGGCCAGATGTTGCCCTCGGAGGCGACCCAGACCGCTCCCTCCTCCCGGGCGTCATCGACCGCCTTGCAGATAGGCCCCGATGAGTTGCCAAAGGAGAGACCCAGGTACATCTCGCTCTGGCTGATCACATGGATGTCTTCAAAGGGCAGGGTCCCGACGAAGTACTGGAGCCCAGCCAGGGTCTCGGTCCTCACGGGTCGAATGGCCGCGCCTGGCGCCATGTCCGCTACGATCTCGGCGCACGCGGTGCCATGACCCGAGCCACCGAGGTTCGCGGGCACATCGAAGGTGTGGGGCAGCTCGCCCGACGCCATGGCCTGCTCAAATCCGCCCATATTGGCGTCGAGCACAGCGATGTTCACGCCGTCCCCAACGAGACTGGTGCAGTGATAGCGATCGGCGCCTGAGAGCGCGACGCCTGCCGCCTCGATAGGGCCGGTGGTGCCGATGGGTCGTCGCGGCGGCGCCACATGACCGACGGCGTCGAGGGCGGCGACGGCGCGGATTTGATCGATGGGCACCCAGGCATCGAGGCGATCTGTGCCTCGGACGATCACGCGGATCCCGAGCGCCTCAAGGGCCCCGTTGCGTAGCGTCTGGAGGGGAGCTCCGGGGCGCGGCTGGAGCTCCAGTCGGATCGCGTCACCGTATCGCTCCAGATGGAGGCTCTCGCCCCAGCGCGCGTCCGGAGCGGCGTCGCGGGCGAGCACACCCAGCCAGCGGTCAAGGCGCCAGTTCAGGCCGCTCGCTCCAGGGGCACGCGGCGGGGGAGCCATCTGTTGGCTCTGCGGCCTGTGCCCCTCACCCGCCCGCGCTCCTGTCGTGAACAGCAGGGTCAGGGCGGCGACAGCTCCGAGACCGAGTTGCAGCGCGCGCGTCGTCATGCAGATGAGCCTATGTTAATCCTGAAGCATGAACCACCTCTCATTGCCCAAGGTCGAGCTCCATCGACATCTAGAGGGTTCCCTCCGCCTGGAGACTCTCATCGAGCTGGCCGCACAGCACGGCCGCTCCCTGCCGTCTACGACCGTCGCGGGCCTGCGCGACCATGCCCAGGTCCTCAAGCCCATGGGGAGCCTGCAGGAGGTGCTGGACGCTTTTGTCCTGTTTCAGGACGCCTTTAGAAGCCTCGACGCCGTAGAGCGTCTCACCTTTGAGGCGGTCGAGGACGCGGCCCTGGACGGCGTGCGGCTCCTTGAGCTCCGCTTCAGCCCTGGATTCATGGCGGAGCCCGCTGGCCTCGACTGGGATCAGATGATGTTGCGGGTCGTTCGGGGGGTCGAGCGCGCCCAGGAGCAATACGACATCGTCGTGGGTCTGATCGCGATCGTGAGCCGCAGCCTCGGACCCCGGTCGGCCCGGGACACGGTCGCGTTCACGCTCAACTGGCGCGCCCATATCGTCGGCTTTGATCTGGCGGACGCCGAAGAAGCATACCCGGCGAGCGACTTCGCCACCGAGATGGGGCAGCTCTTCGCGATCGATATGCCGATCACCGTCCACTCGGGGGAGAACGTCGGCCCTGAGCACATTCGAACCTCCGTGGACATCCTCAACGCCCGGCGGATCGGTCACGGGGTCTCGATCGTCCGAGATCCCACGCTGGTCGAGCGCTTCATTGAGCAGGGCTTGGCTTTGGAGATGTGCCCGACGAGCAATCTCAGGACCCGGGCGGTGGACCGCCTGGAAGACCACCCGGCGGCGCAGCTCCTTGGACAGGGGGCTTGCGTCACCCTGAACTCCGATGACCCGGGGCTCTTTGACATCACCCTGTCCGGCGAGCTCGCGCTGGCTCAGGAGCGCCTGGGCTTCACCGACGAGATGATCGTGGCGAGCACACGTCACGCGATCGAGGCCTCTTTTGTGCCGGATGCCCAGAAGGAAGAGGTCCGCGAAGCTCTCCGAGGGTTCTTGGGTCCATAAGCTCAGTCCAGCGCTGACCGCCTCAGGACTTCACCGGGTCCACTTTTCATCGTGGCCACGGATCGGATATACGTTCCGTAACAGTTCCTATTTGTAACGCGCGCGGCCCCGCGACGCGTCGCACGAAACCTCAGGGTTCAACCAAGGAAGTCGAATGACGCGCCAACTCTGGACACTCAGCCTCTCCATGTTTATCGCCCTCGCGGCCTGCGGTGACGCAGACGTGAGCGTGCCGGCCCAGGACGCCGGCTCAAGCCATGGCGACACCGCCCATAACGACGGGGGCGCGGGCGACACCGCGCTGGCCGACGGGGCCTCGGGGAGCGCTCTGACCTGCGGGCCAGGGACTCAGCTGGACCCGTCGGGGACCATGTGCGTTCCAGTGGTCGCGACCGGGGATGACGTGACGACCTGCCCCGAGGGCTACATGCCGTCGGCGGCGGCTGGCGAGACCCTGGTCTGCGTGCCGGTGATGCCCGTCACGGTGCACGGCTTCGTGACAGACTCCCAGACCGGTAATTCGGTCGAGGGGGTCGCGGTGAAGCTCTACCCAGGTCTGGGAGACGACATCATCACGGGAGCAGACGGCTACTTCCGGGTCGACGGACTCCCCTACTCGGGAGAGATGAAGGCCACCTACTCGGCCGAGGGCTACGAGGCCAATGAGCTCGACCTTCTCTTGCCCTTTGAGGGCGGTGACGGAATCAAGGTGCTCCTCGTGGACGCCTCCATCTCTCTGAAGGCTCTTCCGGGTCAGGGACCCGTGATTCCCACCGAGGGTGAGGGCTGGCTTTCCGGGACCGTATACGCCGGGTTGGGTTCGGCCGACGGCGTTCCCGTGTACCTCAGGAACGACACGCTCGGCGAAGACGTCGCCAGCGTCGCGACCAACGCCAATGGCGACTTCTCGATCACCGACATCGCGGCGTCCGGCTACAGCTTCACTCTGCGCGTGTCCCCGTGGGACGCCGACGGAGATGGTGTCTACGATTACCAGGGGCAGAGCATTGTGCTCGGAAACATCCTCGCGGGCGACGGCTCCGTGAACCTCTCGAACATCGTCGTCGTACTGCAGCCGGTCCAGAAGTACCTGGCCTACGTGAACCTCTTGCCCAACCCGGGCAACATCTCGGGTCCCGGCTTCTACTCCGGACTGAACCTGCCCGATCCGAGCGCTGACCTCGTGCTGCACTTCGGCGCTGAGGTTGACGTCACGTCTCTGGACATCTCCCTGGTCGAGGTGTTCGGGAACGCCTTGGGTGACACCCTGGAGATCAACACCTCCTGGAACGCCGCGGGCACCGCCCTCTCGGTGAACCCCGCCAGCATTCTCGAGGAGGACGCGGACCCGAGCAGCGCCTACCGGCTTCGAATCGGTGGCCTTCTGTGGGCTGACGGTTCTCCGTTTGTCCCCCTCGACTCGGGCATGAACGGCGGCCTGACCCTCGAGTTCGACGTCGCTGTGGCCCCGACCTATCTGGACAGCCCCACCCCGAGCATCTTCGTTGGCAACCTGGTCGATGAGGACCAGAGCGTGGCTCAGATGTCCTGCGACAGCCGGGCCTGCTGGCTGCTCGATCCCTTTGGCTACCCCTTCAATGGCGCAAACGACCCGAGCGTGGCCGCTGCCGCCGATTGCTTCTTCAACGGGTCGTCCGGCTTCCAGCTGACCTGGACCGGCGTCCCGGGCGCCGCGGAGTACCGAGTCTACGCCCGCCAGAGCTACGACGGATCGACCGGTGAAGATCTCAAGGGCTGGCAGGAGGTCCATTCCGCCATCTCCAGCGGCTTCACCGATCCCATCGTCAACGCGACGATCTACGCGACCGAGGTCTTGAAGTCGGGCCAGGGCTACCCCGGCTGGGACTCCTTCGGCGTCGGCAAGCAGGGTGGCCAGGTGGGCAACCCTCTCGCCTTCGACAACATCCTCGAGATCGCCGTCACCGCTGTGGATGAGTCGGGCTACGAGAGCACGATCGACTCGGGTAAGACCCTGGTGCTGTCCGACTTCAACAAGGCGCGTATCCAGCAGGCCTCCGAGGTCAACGGCGGAACCGTGCCCCAGAAGGGCGAGACGGAGCTGGGCGACACCGGCGTCGAGAAGATCTTCGATATTCGCTTCAGCGAGCTGGCAGACACGACCTCGTCTGTAGGCTTTGAGGTGCGCGGCGGAAAGGTGATCAGCACCTCGGCGCCGGCCTTCACCTCCTGGGATCCGTCCCAGGTGGGTACCGCGGAGAACGCCTCGGATGAGGCTCGATTCGGTCCGGTCACCTTCGACTTCCGCGGCGTGTGCACGCCGCTGGTGGCTGACGCGGAGGCCAGCGACAGCGTCGTCGCCCTCCACGACACCACCCTGTTCGAGGATGGCGGTGACGTCTTCTTCCTGAACAGCAGTGGCTCAGGCTTCGCTCATAACGGCACGCGCCAGGTCCTGGGTTTCGATCCCGGCACCCAGACCATTGAGCTCACCACGACGCTCGAGGAGTCCAACCTGGGTACGATCCCGGCCGGCGCCTTCGCCTGCCTGCTCGGCCCGGTCCTCGACATGAGCACCAACATCACCGAGGGAGCGGACTCGGGGGAGAGCTTCGTCGCGGTCGCCGATCAGCGGCCTTTCCACCCCAACCAAAAGATCACGATCATCTCCATGGATCCGGAGCCCGTGATCATGACGGCGACTGTTCTCCGTGTCGCTCCCGCCGAGCTGGCGCCCCAGGGCTTCGTCCTTGAGCCAGCGCGCCTCGACATCACCCCGTCGATGCAGTTCACCCGGGACAGCGCCATCGTGCTGCCTCGGCCCCTGAGCAGCGAGCACACGTTCCGACACGCCAAGGATCTGGTCCTCTCGGCCAGCGTGGTCACTGGCGATGATGTCACGCTACCCCTGACCTCGAACTCTATGGAGTCGAGCGAGCTCCTCGAGGGAGATCTGATGCTCGTCGATGTGGACGGCAACTGGGACACGATCCTCGATCGCTACCCTGTGGCCGTTGGAACCGTGGACATGGATCAGAGCTCCGGTGAGTTCACCGTGGGAGTCGAGCCGGCGCCCGGCAAGCTCTTTGGGCTTCCGAGCGGCCTGACCCTGACTCAGGGCGGAACTCGGGTCGTGTGGCTCGGCGACAGCTTCAAGCTCTCGGGACTCTCGGACACCTCGGGGAACTCCGGCTTCAACGAGTTCGCCGACGAGTTCAGCTTCTGCTCCGGCGGCCTGGCCGGCTGCGAGGCTGGAATCTTCGCCTACTAGGTTTCAGGCACCATCCAGGATCGTTTTCGCCGAGGAACGCAGGCGATTTCGCGGTCTCTGGGGCTCCGAATTGCGGTGGGTTTGAGATATCTCAAGCCCGCCCATTCGGCTTCCCTTGCCCCGATCAAGGGGGTGAAAGCACCGGAACGCCTAGGGATTCCCCGGAAACCGGACCGGAAGTCCCTTGACTTTAGTGCCGGTGTCGATCGACTATCGAGCCTAAGGGTTAGTAGGCCGTGCGCGCGAGTTACTACCTTAGATTGAGCTACATGAGCTTACGGAGCCGACCGGGCCTGGTCGGTGTTCCATGGATGGAGGAAACGGTGAAACTTCAGAACACCATGCGTATTTCTATTCTTCTCGCAGCGGGAGCCTCGCTCGCGCTGCTTCCCGGCTGTGAGAGCGTTGTCGAGGGCGATAGCTGCTCGGTCCAACAGCTCTCCGATGGGGGAGCCCTTATTACGTGCACGGACGGCACCTCTGCAGAGGTTCGACCCGGAGCGGACGGCAGCCGAGGACTCCAGGGTAACCCGGGTGAGCAGGGCCTCCCCGGTGACAGTGGCATCGACGGCGTCCCCGGAACCGACTGCACGCTGGAAGATAACGGCGACGGGTCCAAGACCCTCACGTGCGGAGACGAGTCTGTCATCATTGGCGGTGGCTCTGAGATCATCGTGCAGCCGGATGCCCCCGAGGAGGAGCCTGTCCTGGCGGACGAGCTGACCCCCGAGGAGGAGGCTGAGATTGACGTGCTGCGACAGGCGATCGATCAGGGCCTGACGCTGGGCAAGACCTCGTACATCGAGACGGTCTCGCTCTCGCTTCAGTCGGCCGGTGTGGCCGATGACTACGAGAGCAACGTCGACGAGGAGTTCTCGGGTGTGAACCTTGAGGCTGAGGCCTGCCCGTTCGTCGAGACCCTCCAGAATGGCTTCGTGCCCACGGGCGTCGCCTGCGACTTCCTCGCGGATCTCGCGCAGGTCGAGGCGTATGCGGAGCTCAACAAGAACCTCGATGACGAGCCCCTCGGTCAGGACATCACGGAGACCGTGGATCCTGAGCAGGCCATCTTCTGGTACGAGCAGGGCGCGATCAGCGGCATCGAGCAGCACCGCGTTCTGGTGCGCTCGGATCTGAAGACGCAGCTGATCTGCAACAAGACCCCGACGCCCCATGAGAGCTCCTACGACAAGGGCCTCGTGGTCGGAATGCAGCTCCTCGCCACCGAGTTCAACAGCTGGCTTGAGTCCCAGGGCCACACGGGCGACTACCCGACGATGACGAACCCCATCAACGTCTGCAACATCAACCAGGGCCTGCTGGTCCCGGCGAAGCAGTCTGCGCTGAACAACGTCGACTCCCACGCCGAGTCCAACCCCTTGTGCGACAACTACGCTCCGCCGACCCAGCAGCTCGCGCTGGACTACGCGGAGGCCGAGGATGAGTTCGCTCAGGGCATCCAGGACGGCATCAACGCCGAGTTCGCGCTCGCCGCGGTGCGCATCTTCAAGGTGATCCCCTGCAACGTGGGCGACCCGCTGGTGATCGACCTCGACGGTGACGGTATCGAGATGAACCCGATCCACAAGGGCGTGAACTTCGACTTCTACGGAACCGGCGCCAAGCAGGCCACCGCCTGGCCGACCTCGGACGACGGCCTCCTGGTCCTCGACCGTGACGGAAGCGGCGCCATCGAGAGCGGAATGGAGCTCTTCGGCAACGTGGACAGCGACTTCGCCGACGGCTTTGAGCAGCTCGCGCTGCTCGACAGCAACTCGGACGGCTTGGTCACGGCGGCCGACGCTCGCTTCGCGGACATTCGTGTGTGGCAGGACTCGGACATGAACGGCGTGAGCACGCCGGCTGAGCTCCACAGCCTCCTTGAGCTGGGCATCACGGCGATCCCGACTCAGGGCGCTGAGGTCTCCATGCGCTCGGGCGGCACGCGCATCCCGTTCGCTGCTGAGGCGATCACGACGTCGGGCACCATGCTCGTCGGCGACGCGTTCTTCGCCACCGCGCCTTACGCGAGCAACCGCCTCTAGGCGTTCTCGCGACCGCTTGCGCCGAGACGGCGTAGCGACCACAATCGGAGGGGCCACCATCCAGGTTTGGATGGTGGCCCTTCTCTTTGAGAGCCGCGTATGTCCCCGCATCCCCCCAAGACGATGATCCTTTGAAGGACACTGTATGACTCGCCGAACTCTGATCTCGCTCTTGTCTCTCCTCTTGCTCCAAGGTTGCGCAGCGGAGCCAGCGGAGCCCCAGGAGATCTGCTACGAGTGCATCGCGGACGCGGTGCTTCAGGCCCTGGGCGACGCCGCTCCGGGCTCGGGTAACGTTACGTTTCCGGACGCGACCGGGTCCGACGTCGGTCCGGACGATGACAGCGGAGCGGGCGACGTCTCCGCGAGCGACGCGGCGCCGACAGACGCGGCTGGTGACGCGACCAGCGGTCAGGACGCCCCGACCTCCAGCCCGGACATCCCGGGCGTCGATCCGCTCTCTGTGACCCTCCAGCTGGCTGAAGGCGAGACCTACTCGGCCTACCTGGAGATTCAGCCTCAGGTCTCTGGAGGTGCGATCATCTCCGGAGTGGAGTTCAAGCTCAACGGCGTGGCGCTCCACACGGACCTCATCGCGCCCTACAGCTACACGATCAACACGGCGGAGTTCGGGGACGGAGAGCACGTGATCTCGGCGGAGACGGCCGACAGTGAGGGTCAGTGGGCGACGGCGAGCGTCAACGTGATCTTCGACAACACGCCGCCGGAGTTCGCGTCGCTCACGCCCATCGAGGCCGCGCCCATCTTCTACGAGGACGGTCCCCTCCACATGGAGGCGATCAGCGACGATGTGAATCCCCTGAGCGAGGTGAAGTTCTTCGCCAACGGATTGCCCCAGGGTGAGTTCGATGAGGCCCCTTACGTGGCGGACATCGAGTGGGAGGACATCTTCGTCTATTACGAGGACCTCACGGACGCCGGCAAGGAGATCTACCTGAGCTTCCAGGCCACCGATAAGCTCGGTCTCGAGACCTCGGTCGACTACAATGTGAGCGTGTACAAGCGCAACGCTTGGACCTTCGAGACCCTCGGCGACATCTGGGCCTCACCTGAGGTGCTCCCCAACGGCAACATCGTCGTCGGCAACTGGCAGGAGAAGCTCTACTGCGTCACGCCCGCAGGAGAGCAGGTCTGGCAGTACGGCGTCTTCGGAGACGTGAACTTCAAGGCCGTCTATGACCCGGGATCGGACCGAATCATCGTCGGCGACAGCGCCTCTCAGGTTTACGGTGTCACCACCTCGGGTGGTCTGGCTTGGCAGACGTCGGTCGGCGGTCCGGTGGGCGGTGAGCCCACGGTGCAGGGTGGCAAGGCCTACATCGGGACCTACTCGGGCGACCTCATCGCCCTCAACCCATCGAATGGGTCGATCCACTGGCAGGCGAGCATTTGCAACAACCTCTCCAGCAACCCGGCTGTCGCCCAGGACGAGACGGTCTATGTGGGTTGTCAGGACAGCAAGCTGTACGCCGTCAACAACGGCTCGGTTCAGTGGAGCAAGGAGACGGGCAAGGAGATCTGGGGCTCCCCCTCGGTTGGCCCGACCGGCACCGTCTACTTCGGCTCGAACGACGGCTGGCTCTACGCTCAGAACGCCGACGGGAGCGACGCCTGGGTTACGGAGATCGGCGGCGCGATCTGGGGTACGCCCTACATCGGCCTCGACGGAAACATCTACGTGGGCTCCACCTCCAAGTACGTCACCAAGCTCGACGCCATCACCGGAGAGATCATCTGGGAGACCAAGACCCAGGGCTTGACCTACTCCAGCCCTCGACAGGGCTCGGACGGCACCGTGTACATCGGTACGTCAGGGGGCCAGATCTGGGCCCTCGATGACGAGACCGGCGACGTGAAGTGGAACAACGTCGTGGGAGACACGATTCACGGCAGCGTCCTCATTCACAATGACGTTCTGTACACCGGCAGCGTGGACCGGAACGTCTACGCGCTCAAGCTCGCTCCCTGAGCCCGGGGCGTCGCGAACACTGAAGGCGAGGGGCCCGGCCAGGGTGCAGGGCCCTCGTCCCTCTCCTGGGGGCGCGCGACCCTGAGGTGCAGGCCGTTATCCGGCCAAGGCTCTGCTGGTGACGAGGTTCGCTGAGGGGCTGAAGACCCTCGTCGATTCGCTCCTGGACCCGACCGACCTGGCTCAGTCGTGGGGGTTGCACCAGCCGATGCCGGTCTCGAACTGCTTGAAGTTGGCGCCGTTGAGCACCAGCTCATCGCAGCTCTCCCCGCCGATGCACGTTGAGCCCGGGCTCCC
>CALCNF010000250.1 GCA_937897815.1 uncultured Pseudomonadota bacterium
GCTCCCCCGCGGCAGTCACCTCTTTGTCTTCAGCGCTCCGGAGCGCGCCGATCTCCGAGTGGAGAAGGTGCTCAAGGGGAGCCTGGAGATGCCCCTCGTCGTTTCCCTGGCGCCGCAGCCTGGCCGCTATCGCGTCGCGATCGATCCGGCAGAGAGCCTCGGGGACACCAAGATTATGGTGGACGGTCGCACGATCGTCCTCTCTCCAGAGGAGCGTCGAGTCCCTGTGACTGAGCCCCGCGACCTGGAGCCTGGACCGCACAAGGTCACCTGCATTCGCGGCTTTGATGAGCGCGCCGATGCGTCCCTCGTCGTCCGCACCGGTGAGGTGTCTGTCGCCACGTGCTACTTCGACGGAGGACCCGCGGGCAGCCCGCTTCTGGATATGAACCGGAAGACGGTGGGCTGGATCAGCGCGGGTGGCGCTGCGGCGGCGCTCTTTGGCGCGATTGGCTACTACGTGAGCTACGAGAAGGATCTCGAGCTCTACCCGCCCCCCCGCTACAAGATCGACTCGACCAAGCCGGTTGCATCCGGCTTGCTCGCGGCGACCAGCGCGGGGCTCGGGGGGCTCGCCTACTGGCTGTTCACGTCGGACGACGACTGAGCTGAGCGTCAGCTCAATCAGGCGGTAAGAGCTTTCAGACGCTCGCCGTGAGCCCGGTCCCTTTGGAGGTCTCCCGACCTCAGGTGCCTGTCGATGAACCAGCCCACACAGGCCAGCGCCTCGTCACGCTCGTGCCCCCCAGGGATGCGCAGAGCGTCCGCCGCGAGGCAGCCCGCAAAGAAGAGATTCGCCATGCGCTCCACGTGAGGTTTCAGCACGAGGGCGCCCAGGCCCGGGTCGTCCTGAAGCTCTAGAGCCTCCTGAACCCCCGCTCTAGCCTCCTCAAGGGCCTCCTGGGCCACGTTGAGGGGTAGGGGTAGGTCCGAGTCCCCAGAGGGCAGCATGGACGCGAGACGCTCAAATACCTGCTGGTGCAGACCGAGTCTTGAGAAGTCTCGGTACGTCTGCGCGATCAGGGTGTTGTGAGTCCCCTCCCAGTTCTCGTAGACCACGTTGTCTCGCAAGAGACGCGGCAGGACGGAGAAGCTCTCGATGGCGCCGTTGCCGCCGAGCGTCTCGATGGCCGTCAGGACCACGCGATGTGAGTGCTGGCATGAGCTCAACTTCACGAGGTTGGTCATGACGCGCAGGAAGCCCTGACCGTCCTGGTCGAGCTCTCCGCGCTCATTGGCGTCGGCGGCGCCGGCCAACTCCAGGCCACCCGCCAGAAGTCCCATCGAGGTCACGCGCATGTCCGCGACCATCTCCTGGACCTGGGGATACTCCAAGATGGGTTGACCGAAGGCACGCCGGCGGCGCGCGTAAGCGTCCGCCACGGTGGACGCGCGCTGGGCGATCCCCGCGCAGCCCAGCGAGTTGTACAGCCGCGAGGTGTTGATCACGTGGTTCATCACGGTACGAAAGCCACTTGAGACGTCGCCCACGGCGTACGCGACCGCCCCTTCAAAGTCGATCTCCGCGGAGGCCATGGAGCGCGTGCCGAGCTTGTCCTTGAGACGACGGTACTTGAAGTGGTTGATCCGGCCGTCCTCGAGGAGCCGTGGAACGAGAAAGAGCCCAAGGCCCCGCGTCCCCTGCCCATTCTCGGCGACTCGCGCCGTCATGAGAATAACGTCCGCGTCCGCGTTGGAGCAGAACCATTTCTCGCCCTCGATGCGCCAGCGCGTCGTGCCCATCGCCTCGCCGTCGGGATGAGCGACGACCGCGTTCGCGCCGACATCCGACCCGCCCTGCACCTCGGTCAAGAACTGCGCGCCGTCGAGACGCTCCGTGTAGCGATCGGTGAGCAGCCCTGGAAGCCAGCGCTCCTGGAGCTCCGGGCTCCCGGCTGCGCTGAGGGCCTTCACGACTCCGGCGGTGCAAGCGACAGGACAGTTGTGCCCCGCCTCTCCCGTATGGCTCGACAGATAGAAGACCGCTTGAGCCAGGGTGTTCGCCGCTGGCTCCTCGTAGACCGCGATCACGCGGCCGTCCTGGTAGATGGCCTCCCCACAGACGGCGTGGGTCGGGTGGTGTTCGATGGCCTCAATACGCTCACCGATGGGGGACCAGCGCTCCAGCCGAGGAAGGTTCCAGGGACGATTGCCGACGATCGCGGCCGGATCCAGCTTGGTCATGACCTTCTCGCCAAAGGTCATCAGGTGTTCGCGGTGGGCGGCGTGTCGAGCCTCGCCCAGGTGGTGGTCCAGGAGGCGGTTCAGGAGGCGATTGGACTCATAGACATTGGTCGGTTGTAGCGCTCGCCAGGCCTCTAGATCCTCGCGCGCGCTCGCCTGTGTCTCGCTCATCGATCTCCCCTCTAATCCGCCTTCGGCGTACCACGTCAGGACTTCGCGTGTCATCAGCCTCCCGTTTCGACACGCCGCGGACAGACACTGGTCAATTGAAATGAATGGTGGTTCATTTTGCGTAATGACCGCCAACGGTCTAGTCATATCCGGCCATCACTGGATCCTGAGAAGCGGTGGCCAAACGCAGAGATGGAGCACAAGACTTGAGCGAGTACTACGCTGACCTTAGAGACCTTCGATTCACGATGTTTGACGTGTTGAACGTCGCCAGCCTGGCTGAACATGAACGCTTCACGCACGCGGATGCGGAGCTTTTTGAGGACGTTCTGCTGGCCGCTGACGACCAGGCACGCGAGCTGCTCCACCCCCTGAATGAGACGGGGGATAGGAAAGGCGTGCGCCTCGAGAACGGCCGGGTTTTGACACCAGAAGGCTGGACGGAAGCCTACAAAGTGTTCGCAGAGATGGGGTGGCACGTGCTCATCACGGAGCCGGAGATCGGCGGTCAGGGTCTCCCCCACGTTCTCCATGTAGCGGTCGGCGAGCTGTTCTCGGCCGGCAACATGTCCTTCGGCTTCACGCCAGGCCTCACGACGGGCGTCATCGGGCTGGTCAACAGCTTCGGACCCCAGTGGATGAAGGACTACTACCTGCCCAAGATGGTCAGCGGTGAGTGGGCCGGGACCATGTGTCTCACTGAGCCCGCGGCCGGCTCCGCCGTCCCTGACCTCAAGTCGTCGGCGATCCCGATCGAGGGAACGGAGGACGCTTACAAGATCAAGGGCCAGAAGATCTTTATCTCGTCGGGCGACCACGATTTCACCGACAACATCATCCACGCGTTCCTCGCTCGGGTGGAGGACGACCCGACCATCAGCCTGTTCCTCGTCCCCCGCGAGCGGCCGGAGGGCGATGGGTTCGTCTTCAACGACGTCACCACCGTGGGCATCGAAGAGAAGATGGGGATCCATGCCTCTCCGACGTGCTCACTGTCGTTCGGCGATGAGGACGACTGCGTGGGCTGGCTGATCGGCGAGCGAGGCAAGGGCCTGCGCTGCATGTTCCAGATGATGAATGGCGCGCGTCTTGAGGTCGCGACACAGGCATATGGCTTGGCCAACCTCGCCTACCAGAGGTCCGTCCGGTACGCCAAGGAGCGCGTCCAGGGCGCGGCCGTTCAGGACCTCCGTAAGAAAGACGCCGCCCGCGTCGCCATCATTGAACACCCCGATGTTCGGCGTATGCTCATGCAGATGAAGGCGCTCTCTGAGGGTGCGCGCGCCCTCGGACTGTATGCGGGGTACTGCGCTGACCGCGTCGAGGTCGCGGTCGACGAGAAGGACCAGAAGCGTTGGCACCACCAGTTGGAGATCCTCACGCCGATCGCCAAGGCCTGGGCGTCCGACGAGGCCTTCAAGGTGGCCGAGCTCGGTATTCAGGTCCACGGCGGCTATGGATATTGCTCCGAGTACGGCATGGAGCAGATCCTCCGCGACACGAAGATCACGAGCATCTACGAGGGAACGAACGGCATCCAGGCCCTCGATCTTCTCGGACGAAAAGTCGCACGCGGCGGTGGCGTGATGATGATGACCATGCTCAACGAGGTGAATCGCTTCTTGAACGGTCCCCTGAAGGACGGTGACTTTGCCCCTGAGGTGGCCGCCTTGAGCAAGGCGCGCGACGCCATCGTGAAGACGGCCATGGACTTCGCCCAGCGGAGCATGAAGGGCGACATTCAGTACTCGGCGCTCCACGCCTCACCGTTCCTCCAGATGTGCGGTGATCTGCTCGTGGGTTGGAGGCTCATGGAGGCCGCTCAGGTCGCCTCAAAGCGCTATGACGCCCGGCTCCAGAAGATCGACGTGGACCCGCTCGATGAGGAGCTCGGCAACGTCCTGCAGGACGATGAAGAGGCGCGCTTCCTGCATGGCAAGGTGGCCACAGCACGCTTCTTCGTCCATCAGATCCTGCCGCGCGTGCACGCCCGGCTCATGGGAATCGAGTCCGACGACCGCAGCGCCCTCATGGTGCAACTCTAGCTCTGGAAAATCCCTGGGCATCGTGGGATATTTCTCTATCCCACGAAGGTAGCTCACCATGTGCCGACTCTACGGATTTAGAAGCGTCATCCCCAGCCAGGCCCATCGCTCGCTCGTGAACGCGGACAACGCGCTCGCGACCCAGAGCGAGCGGCACCCCGACGGCTGGGGTGTGGCGTACTACGTCGATGATGCCCCTCACGTCACGCGAAGCTCGTCGACGGCGCTCCACGACAATCTGTTTAAGCGCGTCAGCGGCGTCGTGGCCTCTCAGACCGTCGTCGCCCACATCCGCAAGGCTACGGTGGGTGAGGTCTCTGTCCTGAACTGCCACCCGTTTCAGTACGGCCGTTGGGTCTTCGCTCACAACGGCGACATCCCGGAGTTCGGTCGCTGCCGAGATGAGATCGAGGCTCAGATCTCGCCGACTCTTCGACGCTATATCCTTGGAGACACGGACTCGGAGCGGGTCTTCTTCCTGTTCCTGACCCAGCTCGAGAGGCTCGGGCCCCTGGGGAGTCGCCTTGGCATTGGGCCGATTATGTCCGCCCTGGAAGAGACGGTGACCACGATCCGTCGCATCGCCGACACCCCGGACGCGCCGGCCCCCTCGCTGCTCACGCTCCTGGTGACAGACGGGACCTCCATGGCGGCCATCCGCGGCGGCAAGGACCTCTATTGGTCCACCCACAAGAATCGCTGCGTGGACAGCGAGGGGTGCCCCCACTACAGCGACGTGTGTGAGGCTCCGACCCGCACGGGTCTCGTTAATCACTTCATCGTCTCAAGTGAGCCGGTCAGCGATGACAACGTCTGGACCGAGTTCAAGGAGGGTGAGGTGATCGGCGTCGACGCAGGGATGCGGCTCTCGCGTCGCGTGAAGGCGGTGGCGGCCTGAAGACCGTCGAGGCCCCTGAACATCGATTCGAGGAGCCTCGAGGCGACCGCTCATTGCTCCAGGCGCTCGGAGACCTCCCTGGAAGGTTGAGCAGCGCGCTCCTGGGCGCAGGGGCCCCTCCAGTCGTGCCGGATGAGGAACGAGGTGCCCTGGCGGCGCTCGTGACCCGCTCCCCTCGGGGTAACGCCTATCTGTCCCTTGAGCCCGGTCTTGCCATCTTTCAGCATCCACAGGGAGTCGTCACCTGGGCCGCTGCCGGTCGGACGGCGTTCGCGGTTGGAGGTGTCCACGGCGAGAGAGAGTCAACGGCGCTCCTGGAGGCGTTTCGAGCGCATGTGGTGAACAGGGGGTTTCGGCAGGTGCTCCTTTTTCCGGTGAGCGAGCGCGAGCGTATGATCGTCGAGGGAGCGCAATTTCAGTGCCTCGCAGTGGGCTCGGAGGCGTTCGTGAGTCCGCAGGAGTTCTCCCTGTCTGGAGGCGCAAAGGCTGACCTGCGGCAGATGCTCAACCGGGGGCGAGCGCGATACGGGCTGTGGTCGGAAGAGATCGCGGTCACCGACGCGGATGGCGCTCTGCTGGAGGTCTACGATAGCTGGCTCAGGGCGCGGTCCACCGGGCACAGGTTGCAGCTCCTGGTAGGCACGCTCCGCCTCGATGAGCCCTTCGGGAGGCGGTACTTCGTCTCGCGCGACGCCTCACGGATCCACGCGGTCGTCACCCTGACTCCCGGTTGGAGTGGCGAGGGCTATGGCATCGACGTGATGGCTCGCGCTCCTGACGCCCCGGCCGGAGCCATGGAGACCGCCATCACCGGAGCGATCTCGCAGCTCGGCGCTGAAGGCATCACCACGCTCTCCCTCGGCGCCTGCCCGATGTACGAGCACACCAGCCTGGGCGCAGAGGATCGAGGGGCGCTTCGACGCCTGCTGCGTTGGGTTTATCGGTCACGGATCACTGGAGAGCTCTTCGCATTCGAGACTCTCCCGCGCTTTAAGCGCAAGTTTGGGCCCACCTGGCAGGCCTCCTATATCGCCGCCTGGCCGAGCGTCGGGGTCCGCGCCCTCTACTCGGGTTGTCGGATGTGGGGCCTGTTCGGCCCTCGTAGCCTACGGCTGGGGCTTTCAAGGCCGGGTTGAAAGCGCTACGCTCGGGTCCCTTAGAGGAGGAACGCGCTTTGTTCACATCATCCCGCTCCAACCGCAGCTCGGGCGTCTTGATCGTCTCGCTCGCGGCGCTATTCGCGTCGAGTCTGGTGACGAGTCAGGCCCTGGCCGCGCCCTCAGACGCGGCTGACCTGGTCTTGATCGACGCTGGGGCCACGCAGATTAAGCTCAAGAGCTTGATTCAGACACAGATCGCGCTGCCGCTCGACCCGGATGATAAGGATGAGCATCGGCTGGAGAACGGCGACCCGGCCGAGCAGACCGGTATGCGATTGCGGCGCGCTCGCTTCGGCTTGTCCGGTTGGGCCTATGGGGTCATCGACTACGCGATGACGGTAGAAGGCACCGAGGACGGGGCAGCAGAGCTCGTCGACGCCTGGATCGGATACCGGCACTTCCCTCTGGCCAACCTCATCTTTGGTGTCCGCAAGATGCCCTTCTCTCGGTATGCGCTGCTCTCCTCCAAGAGGAACTCCCTGGCGGAGCGTCCCTTGGCGGTGACGGCGATGGCTCCCTTCCGGCAGGTGGGCCTCTCCCTTGAGGGCAACATCGCGGGCGGCCTGCTTCACTACTCGGCGGGTATTTACAACGGGTTTGAGCGCGGCGTTGGGTTCTATGAGGGCTACAAGCAGCCCAAGGCTTTCAACGGTAATCGCTATGAGCAGCTCGCCTACGGCGGGCGCGCCAGCATGCAGCCCTTCGGTTCCATTGGCTCGGACCTGGCCGATCTGAACGGTGGAGGGCTGAGGCTCTCGCTGGGGACCTCAACGTTCCTCCTCGACGGCAGCACCAACACGATCTCCGCCTGGGGCGTGGACGTGGCTATGAAGGCTCATGGTTTTCACCTGGTCGCTGAGTACCTGGCGGACACCGCGGAGCCGGCCAACCAGCCGGAGACCGATGCGGGTGTGCCTGTGGAGCTCAACCGTATGTGTCTCGTCGGTGAGATGGGCTACATGGTCGTGCCGGAGCGCGTCGGCGTGACGGTGCGCGGGGAGTGGATCGACGACAACGTCGAGGTGGACAACGCGGGCGACTCGCTCGTGATCGGCGGTGGCCTTCAGTACTACTGGTACCGTCAGCACCTGAAGGCGCAGCTGGACTACACGCACCGCATGGAGCTCCACGGTATCTCCCTGGATAACGACACTCTCTTGTTTCAACTGCAGTTCTCCCTGTGAGCCGGACGGGCCTCATCCGCCTCGCCTGCGTCCTGTCGCTGAGCGGCGGGCTCGTGGCTTGCGACGACGAGCCTGAGTCCCACCTAAAGGCGTTCCAGGCGGAGCGTGAGGACCAGCTCATCGGCGGCGATGTGGCCATGGCTCGCGTCGGGGACTACATCCTCGAGAACGATAAGATTCGTATCGCGATTCTCGGCGAGCAGTCCTCGCCCGGTCCAGGTGTCTACGGCGGAACCCTCGTGGACGCCGACCTCCAGCGCGTCGAGGAGCGCTACCGAGGTGGACGTGGGCACGACCAGTTCGCCGAGATCTTTCCCTTTGCGAATCTGCTGGTTCCAAAGCCTGGCGGAACCGACATCTCGGTGGTGAACGACGGCTCCGACGGAAAGGCGGCTATCGTGCGGGTCTCTGCGGAGGGCGCGTTCTTTCTGCACGCTCTTGGCGTGCTTGAAGAGCTCCTTGAGAACGAGGTCCTCAAGGAGCTCTTTGAGGACGTCCGAATCCACCTGCGATTCGAGACGGACTACATTCTGGAGCCTGGAGCGAGCTACGTGCGGATGGTCACGCGCGCGACCCGTATCGGTTCCAGCGAAGGCGCGGGAGAGTGTGCGGAGCTCACCTCCTGCGACCTGGAGTGCGCTACGGGCCTCGCCTACGATGAGGTTGGATGCCTCATCTGTGAGTGTGCTCCCGAGGGCGTTGAGCGCCTGACTCACTTCACGGAGTCGACCAGCATCTTCGAAGGAGCCCTCGGTGAGGCGACCAAGGGTATCGAGCCGGGCCTGGTGGCTGGCGACTTTACGTTCTTCGGCGCCCAGAACGACCTCTTCGCCCCTGGCATGGGCTTCGATGAGGAGCGAGCGGTCTTCGAGCCGCTGTTTGAAGGAAGAGACCCCTTCACCTATCCACTGGCCCTCGACTACATGGCGGCCGCGGGCGGCGCCGTCTCCTACGGCTATTTCTCGGTGAACGGCCCCGGAGAGACCGAGCCGCGCGTTCTCGTGCCCATCATCACCTCGTCCACGACCGCGTTCTCGACTTCGGAGCTGCGCTGCGGAGACGACGATCCTGAATGTCGACGAGCGACCTCGTGGGAGTTTGAGCGGTATCTCGCCGTTGGGGATGGTGACATCGCCTCGATCGCCGACATCGTCCACGAGCTACGTGGCACGCCGACCGGCCGGTTGGAGGGCGCCGTGTTGACCCAGCAGGTGACCCCGGCGGTCAACGCTCGCGTCTTCGTGATCGCGGACCCCGACCCGGATCGCGAGTGGACCAACGTCCATGAGCTCACCCAGGCCAATCGGGCGCTCACGGGCATGCCCGGGGTGATGAACGCCATCGACGCAGACGTGGGGCTGGATCCGGTGGAAGACGGGGCGTTCAGCGCCACACTCCCGGTCGACCCGGAGACCGGAGCGATGACCTACATGATTGTGGCCGCGAGCGAGGATCTCGTGACCCTCTCTCCTCTTCAGCGTGTGGTCATCCGCGAGAATCAATCCACTCGTATCCACCCGATGATTCAGACACCGGGCCGCGTCAGCTACCAAGTGACCGACACCGCAGGAAGCCTCCTGGAGGCGAAGATCGTTCTTGTACCGATCGAGGAGGGCGGGGCCCTGGCCTCCGACGACGGGCGCCGACGGCCCTATCTGGGCGAGGGTCGACTCGGAAACGGAATCAAGCATCTCTCCCGAACGATCACGGGAAGCGGTGAGCTTCGCGTCGAGCCCGGATCCTACCGTGTCTTCGCCTCCCGCGGTCCCGAGTACAGTCGCGCAGAGGTCGACGTGTCCGTTTCGCCTGGCGAGGTGGTCGCCCTGGACCTGGTCCTTCATCACGAGGTCGATACGACCGGCTGGATCAACGGAGACTTTCATCTCCATGCCGAGCCGAGCTTCGATTCGGGGATGAAGCTGGAGAAGCGGGTCGAGACGGCCATCGTCGAGGGCGTCGACCTCGCGGTCGCCACGGACCACGACGTGATCACCGATTACGCGCCGATCTTGAGGATGCTTCAGCTTGAGTCGCGCATGGCATCGGGCATCGGCGTGGAGCTGTCGTCTCTGGAGATGGGGCACTTTATCGCCTTCCCGACTCAGTACGACGAGCTGATCATTCCCCACCATGGGGCGCCTGACTGGATGTGCATGGATGGACCCCAGCTCATGGACAGCCTCCAGGATATCTACGCCGAGGAGAACGAGGGCGTCCGCATCATGGCCCATCCACGAGACGGGTTCATTGGCTACATCTCGCAGCTAGAGGTCGACCCCTACACGCTGGAGCGTAAGAACCTGGGCCGGCCGAAGCTCAGCCTCGCCCATGACCCCATGTTGTCGATGGAGGGAAGCAACCCGCTGTTCTCGGAGAGCACGTGCGAGTTTGAGGCGATGGAGGTCTTCAACTCCAAGCGCTTCGATCAGATCCGCACCCCGACCGAGCATGAGGTCGTCCATTACAACCTCTGCCTCGGCGCCCTGCAGAAGGCGACGACGGTGGAGGAGGTCGCGGCGGTATACGCCACCGACGACGAGGCTCTGGAGGGCTGCAGCCTGATCGCCTCCTACGAAGGTCTGAGCGCCTTGGCGACCTGCGCCGCCGATGAGCTGCTCGTGGACTGCAAGATGCGACACCGGAGGACGGGGGCGCGGATCATGGCGTCCCATATTCTGACGCGCACCCCCGAGGAGCAGTGCTCGATTACGAGCCGCTGGGGAGTCGAACGGAGCGTCTCAGGTGTGTGCCCGGAAGTGGATGGAGAGGATCCTCCGGAGCCTGAGCTGTCCCCCGATCACGTCGGCGTCGCTGATGACTGGTTTCGATGGTTGGAGGCGGGCCTGAACATCACGGTGACGGGCGCCAGCGACTCGCATGGCTCTCTACGCGAGCCCGGTATGCCGAGGGCTCTGGTGCGCTCTGATGCGGACACCGTTGAGGCTATCGACGCCAAGGACGCGGCCAGGGCTATCCGCGATCATCAGGTCCTCGCCACCTATGGGCCGGTGGTCGATATGACCGTGGCCGGTCGCGGGCCAGGAGAGCTGGTGACCGTCGCTGGAGAGGAGTTCGAGCTCGACCTCCGCGTGCAGACGGCGAGCTGGTTCGGCGTCGACCGAATTGAGATCTACGTCTCCGGCGATCTGGCGCACGTCGAGACCATCGACCATGGCCCCAAGCCCATCGTGGACTTTGAGGGCACCCTGACGCTGCCGGCTCCGAACCGAGACGGCACGGTCGCGGTGATCGTCATGGGACTCAACGAGGAGAACCTCATGGGGCCCACGTATCTGAATATCCCCTACGGGGAGGTTCAGCTGCCTCGGATCGCCACGATGGCCTTCAAGAGCTTCGGGGCCCTTGGAGCGTTTGTCCCCGACTCTCCGTGGGTACCGGATCTCTATCCGGTCTTCCCCATGGCCATGACCAACGCCATCCTGCTGGACGCGGACGCCGATGGGGCCTGGAAGACCAACTCTCCTGCACCGGCCTTCTGTCCTCGTCCCTGCGTGCCAGGGGAGGGGGAGTGTCCAGGGGATCAAGTGTGTCTCGAAGACCGAGGTGTCTGCGGCTACCAGATCGACGGTCAGTGCCACGTGGAGCCGACCAAGCCCTAGAGCTTCTTCCACCCACCCCCGGGCGGTGACTGGGAGCTCAACTTGTACTCGGCGCGTCGATTCCGCGGCTCGTCCGTGTCGTCCGGTGTCGGCACCGCGAGGCGCTCTTCACCGTAGCCCTTGTAAAAGGTCGGGATGTCCACGCCGTTCTTGCGGAACCAGGCCGCGATGGAGCGCGCTCGCCGCTCGCTCAATGATTGGTTGGAGCTCTTGGGTCCGACCGTGTCCGTGTATCCACCGATGTACAGGCGCAGCGCCAGGAGCGTCCCATGGGTCGCCAGCGCCTTATGGATATGCCCCAGGGTGGCCCTCAGCTTCGGCTCCTCTCCCGAGGTGATCGCGTGTTTACCGCTCGCGAACACCACGTCGTCATGAGGGATGTCGATGGAGAACGGGGTCACCTGCATGCCCACGAAGAAGTTCGCCACGTCTGTGACCTTCAGGTCCATGCGGACGATATCTCCGTCGAGCTCGTCCCATTCCATCACGAGCTCGCTGCCTGGAGCCGCGCCGTTGAAGCTCTGCTCCACGGTGTCGAGGCGCACGCCCTGGGCACCGAGGATCACCAACTCCGCCTTCTGGGCCGGGTTGGTGATGCGGAACTTCATTCGCCGGGACTCCATGTCCACATCTCCGGCTCCCATATTCAGCTCGAGCTCGCCGACCTTGGTGATCTTGAACGTCGTGGTGAAATCGGATGACTCACCGTCGCCCCATTGGACCTTGAACCGCGCCTGGTATTCAAAGACGCCTACGGGCTGCTTAAAGCGCAGCTCCTTGGTCGCTCCAGCGCGAATCTTGGCGCTCTTCAGCGTCGTCTTGAAGCCCTCTCGGGAGAGCTCAACGCTGACCTTCTTCAGGGTGGCGTGAGGGCGAAGAATGATGGCGGGAAGCTGTTTGCCCTTCACCACGGCCTTGAGACCGAGACCAAGCTTGGCCCCCGGGCTGTTGGCCGCGGCGGGTGGGCTCGCGGTCGCCCATAGGAGGAGTCCGATAGAGAGCGTCAGAGTTCGAAGCATGTGCTGTCCCGTCTTGATGTCCCGAGCGGGCATCATCGGTCGAGGGCGTGTCCTTGGCAACATGATGGTCAGTCGAGAAACCGCTCCGAGCCCTGCTCCTTCATGTGCTGGTAGATTCGCTTAGAGAGATCCACCGCCTTACGGGTATCGGGACCTCCGTGGAACGCCTCAGCGCGCAGCTTCTTGATGGACGCGGGAGAGTCTCCACCCTTCTGCCCACGCCTCGCTTCAGGGGTGGCTCGCTCAGCCTCGACGAGGAGCTCCACGGGGCGCTTCTTGGGTGGTGCAGGGCTCGACCGGTGAAAACGCAGGGTGTACCCCGCGCCAGGGCCCTGACTCATCACGATGGTGGCGCCTCGCTGCTTGGATGGGTGTCCACCGTCCTCATCGAGCGTGCGGTGCGAGTGGGCGACGGTCCAGCTGGACATCTTCTTGATCAGCGTGTGTCCACGACTTCTATAGAAGCGCAAGACGCGCTGCTCATTGGCGCTGACGTAGACGACCGGAAAGGCGACCGCACGGGGGTTTCGCTGCGCTCCCTCCGGGACCTCGAAACCCAGGATCCATTCACCGCTACCCTTCAGGTTGCCAAAGGCGTCGAGGGCGCCGATCTCAGGCTTCTCTTCCGCGATGAGCAAGGGCGTGGAGAGCTCGGCTGGTGCCCTCACGGGCTCCGTCGCGACGGGCTCTTCGGCGCAGCCCGCGAGCAGGCCGGTCGCCGCCATCCAGGAGGCTAGCATCAAGGCCGGCGACGGCGTCCATCGGGGGGGAGTGGGGCGGGTGGTGATCACGGTGGAGGGCGTCCTAGTACAGCACATAGCCCCAAGCCGCCGACTGGAGCATCTCACCAGAGGTCGCCAACTTACGCGTGATATTTCGAGTCTTTTGCGCCGCTCCGTTGACCCCGGGTGGCACCGTCTTGGGCGTATAGCCCTCTCCCTTGGCGACGTTGAGCAGCAGCTCAAGATCGCCTCGTTTACTCTGACCTCCGCCCCCAGCAGCGGCTCCATTGCTCACGCTGCAGCTGGGTCGCTCGACCGCCTTGACGCCCATCGGGATCGAGTCTCCCGTCTCCACGTACTGCACCAGATCCGTGGTCGCCGGGTCACCATCCTCGTCGAGCCGAGGAACGGTGGAGTCCGAATCCGTGGGCTTACCGCTCGCCTCCACGAAGTCGACTCCATAGAGGCGTCCTCCGCCAGGCGCGCACGCCTCATTGGGCTGCGTGATGTAGGTCGTAAAGTAGGCCGTCTTATCAAAGATCATCGGTGAGCCCGTGAGCTTCTCTGTGCCGGCGAGCACTCGGCTCCAATTCCACTCCACAGAGACCCCACCCGCCGCGTCGGTGATCTCAGACACCGAGAACACCCCGTCATGCGGTGCGCTGGTTGAGTCGCTCAGGTAATCCACGTTGCCTGTGCCGTAGACGACCGCGACGTGCCCTGAGGTGTTGGTCAGCGCCAGCGCTGGTGCGCCGATCACCGGCTGGCGCGTCTCCCACACATCCGTCTTCAGCGTGCCCGCTGAGTAGGGGTCGTGGAAGAGCTGCAATCGCCAGGCTGACGGGCTGCTTCCCGTCATGTTGAGTCGCCAGAGCCGCCCGCCTGCGTCGCCCATGAACGCTCGAGTGCTGACCACTCCGGGCACGTCCGAGAAGACCGAGGCCGTCCCCGTCATCGCGCTCGGCAGCTTAATGGCGGCGCCGCTCATGTCCTCGACGTTGTTCAACTCCGTGGAGAACTCCGCCAGCTTCTTTCCGTTGTCCAGGCGAACCACGTACACGACCCGGCCCACGTTCTCGTCAGCCGTGTCGTCGAGAGAGTCGCCGCCGGGAAGCACGGCGACCGCGATCTCTTCGTCATTGATGAAGACCGTTCCGTAGGATGGTCGCGGCGTGGTCAGACCCAGCTTGGAGAAGTCGCTTGAGGGATCGAGCGCGCCCTCGAAGCAGCCGCTCGGAGTGCAGCGCCGATCAGGATCGATCTCCCAGAGCACCTCGGGTCCATCGAGAGCGTTGGTCACGTCGAAGGCGAAGTATCCTTGGCCTCCCTTGCCGTAGCCTCCTGAGA